>CAUZBV010000603.1:0-2501 GCA_963578115.1 Myxococcales bacterium | reverse complement strand
GCCGGCTGACGAAGGAGCTTGAAGAGGAGCCCGTGTTGGAGTCCTCTCGGGCGAACCACCTCTATGCCCTCTTTCTCTCAAAGGGGCGGCGGCAAGATGCCGTGACGGCTGCGCGTCGTATACAGCCGGCAAGCAACGCGGCGGATACGACCAAATTGGCCGCCGGTATCGTCCTGAGCACGTCCGATCCGGACTGGGGCCAAGCTACCGCGCTTTTGATCAGTCTCACGCAAGGATCGTCTCCTCCCATTCGAGCGCACGCGCACTTCGCACTCGGCACGGGGTTGGCAAGACGGAACCAAATGACGGAGGCGGCGGCACAGTTTCACGCCACAGCCCTTCTTGTGCGCACCCCAGCGGCCCATTACAACCGGGCGGTGATCCTGGCCAGTGCAGACAAAACGGCGGATGCCTTGAACGAGATTCGCATTGCCGTCAGCATGCAACCGAAGAGCGCTCAGGCCCGACACCTGCAAGCCATGCTTCATGCTCGTCTCGGGGCTTGGGCCCTGGCCGACGAGGCCACGAAGGCGTCGATCGCCTTGGCTCCCAATCGTCCAGGCGTGCACCTTTTGGCGGGGCGGATTCAGGCCCATTTCGGGCGGTGGGAGCAAGCAGTCATCGCCTTTAAGCAAGAAGTGAGAAATTCAACCGACTCCCCAGGGGCATGGTTCAACCTTGGGATCGCTCATTGTGAATTGGCCGAATGGGCTCAGGCAGTCACCGCTTTTGAAAACGTGTTGGCCATCGCCCCGGGGAATCGAGAGGCAGCGAATAACCTCGCCATTTTGCAGCAGCTCGTGGACGTCCAAGACCCCTGATTTACCATCCGCAACAGGACTGCAAGCGAGGCCGAGTCGGATTGGATTCCCGGGCGTTAGGGGTTCAACCGTTCGGAGATGACGTCCAGAATGTGTCGCATGTCGGCACGGAGGCCACTGGCAACCGAGGCATCGTCACTTCGGCTGCGCAGCCAATCGACGACAGCCGGATTGCCTTGTGCAACCGTCGCCAGGGTCTTGACCACCTTTTCTCGATATTCTTCGCTACTACATTGGAGAACTGCGCCCTGAAACGGGAGCGTCGTTTCGGATCGTGGGCAGCGACGATTTGCCGGTTCAATGGCATCAAAGAGGCCCATCAATTGAGTGGAGATATCCTCGGGTCGTGTCCGCTGTAGGGCCTCCAAGATACTGCAATGAACCGTCAGACCCGAGTCTGTGGATGCATCAAAACGTGCCAAGGCCTTCTTGAACGCCACCGTGCTCTGTTCGAACGCATCTTCCATCAATGCACATCGTATGCGCAAAGCGCCTGAGCTGCGGCTACAGAGCATGGAGTAATCGGTGGTGTCCAACCCAAATACTTCCCCAATAGCCCAAGCTGCAGCCCCGACCAGCGCTGGATCGGCATCGTATAGTACGTTGACCAACATACCCACCAAGTGAATGTCGCGTTGCTCCGCCACCGAATGGATGACCTGGAGCGTCAAGTCACGATCCGTACCGGATCCCTTCAGATACGCACGCACCTTCGAACGACCCTTCTCCGATTGCATCGCGATCAGGGCATACACCAGGGCAGGCCCTCGCTTCGCATCGGTGCCAATCGCCTCAATCTCTGACTCGAGTCGAGGTAGGACCGTGTCCTCCAGGTAGCGTTTGAGCCCATAAATCCAGTCTCCCCCTTCGACGCCAGTTTCCATGAGTTCAATACTTCGAACGGTACGACGCCCCACCTCACCGATGGACCACAGCGCCTGGATTGCCACCTCCGGATCCGTCGAGCTCAACTGTTCGACCATCAACTTCGCGTTTCCAATCAATCGGTCATCCTGGGCCTGAGTCATCTCCCTCAGAATGGTCATTTTGGCTCCGGTGTCTTGGCCGCGAAGTGTACTGGAGGCATATCCGTATCGGGCGTACCAGGGCAGAAAACCATCCGTGACCTGATGGCTGCCAACCACAAAGACGGACAAAATGGCCACGACCAACATGGAAAAGTGAAGTGTTCTGTTGCGAGTGGACAACTCTACCGTGGCCAATTCTTCATGCTCCACATCCACGCGACGGCCAAGAAAGGCAACCTCTCGCCAGACGGAGCCAAAAAGAAGGTCGCCGACGAGGATTGCGGCCACGTAGGCCGCGCAAAAGATGCCCAACATCCACCCCGTAATCAGCACCATATCCGTGCCAGGGGAGTCAGACTGTTGTCGAATGAATTGGGACGCCCAGTGGGCAAACGCGGAGAGAGAACCCATAATGGACGCCGTTCCAATGACAAGCCACAGTCGAGACTGTGCAAGATGGGCGATGGGTCCCTTCACTGTAATCTCGCTCGCTTACGCCGCGCTCGGGCGATCCAGCCCGACACCACGTCAACGGTGGGAAGAACCCGGGAATACCGAAAACCCCGATTCGATTTTCGCATCGCTTCCAGCAGGGAAGCCGCCTTGGCGCGTTTGAGTTGTTTGAGCCCGGCGATGCCCGATGCGTTGAGCA
>CAUZBV010000602.1:0-2503 GCA_963578115.1 Myxococcales bacterium | reverse complement strand
TCGGCGGGGCAGGCGTCAGCAGGACCGTGAACATTGGACGGAAAGTGATACGTAGTCCCTGTGGTGATCAACACGATCCGAACTTTCAGACTAAATTTGAAGTCAAACCGATACAAACCGTGCTTGTCGGTGATCTGATTTTGTTGATTCAATTCCAGATCGGGAATCGAGACCGGCTTGCCACTCGTGTACTGCAATTGAACAGTAATTCCTGCAACGGGTTTGCCTGTCGCAGAATCGTATACAACCCCCGTGGGCTTGATGAGAATGTTTGCCGTACCACCAGACGCAGTATGTCGATTAAACAAGACGCGGGTAGATGACAGAATCCGTAGCTCTGTCGCTTGTGACGGGACATCAATGGAGAAGCTTCCATCGGCTGCAACCGTCGCTTCTTGGGCGGGTTGTGCGCCGCCATAGCTCACAATAAAGCCAGACAAGGGTTGTTTGGTTCCCGCTTCTTGCACGGTTCCAGCGATGGGAACGGCTTGAGCCACCCCAATCCATCCCATCCATGCGAGCACAAACCCGATCCACGAAGACGATGGCGTCCAGAACCATGAATGAAAGGATGTGCGAGGCTTCTCAGACATATTGTGCGCTCAGGCGAATAAACACTGCAAAAAAGTCTGGCTATCGTAGCACCGGCACGGCAAAAGGTGCAATTGGCCGTCTTGCCCAAATGAACAAAACACTGACAATCGTGGATTTATAGCGGATTGAACAATTCACCCATCCGATTAAGACCGCCCGTGCTGTCGATTCCTCCTGTAACCAAGACAAACCCGTTGGGCATGAACACGCCAACGCCCAAGCTTCGCCCACTGGCCATGGATCCGACACCCCCGCCCGTAATGGATTTGAGTTCACCTTTTGGAACGCACTGTGACATGGGTGCACCCACCAAGTCGTGACAATAGAATTCGGACGGACAGTCCCCATCCGACACGCAATCGATCGTGCAATAATTGCCGGTCACATCCAGATGGCTGCATCGCGATGTGGTCGGAACACAGTCTTCATCCGATGAACAGGACGAACACAACCGAGCGGGTATGCTCAACTTATCCACCGTAATGCAGTTCCCATAGGGTATGGTGTAATCAAAGATCACCTCGGCACTCGCCAAGGCGTTCCCGTTGTTGTACCCACCAACAATCAACACAACATTGTCTTCAAGCCCCACCGCATCGTGGCCTCCACGCCCTTCCAAGAGTGGCTCTTGAAGGGACCTGAATTCCCGTAACTGAAGATCAAAACTCTCGATCAGATCGGTTGTATTGCTGTGGCCCTTATCCGTGAAGCCACCCACAACGTGAATGTACCCCTGATTGGGCACGTAAGTCGCTGTGTGCATCGTACGTGGACCTTTCTCCATGACTACTGCTTCCGCATCAACACTGGCGGGTTTCAAGATGAAGATCTCCGCCGTATCAAGTACTGAATCGTTGTTTTCACCGCCGATAAAAACAACAGCATTGTCGTTGTCTGGTCCCAGGGGCACCTTCACGGCACGATGAAAATATCGCGCATGTTGCAACGCTGTTGAATAGATCGATCCGCACTTTGGCGGATCCGTTTCGCACGTTGTTGAATCGGAGTCGAACATGGCTGGGTTTGGATCGTACACTTCCAAAGAACTCGTGGTGGTCAGTGATCCGTCGGTCGCAAGCCTATAACCACCGCCAAACACCACACGGCCCACCGAATCGATCAGCGTTGCTGTGTGACCAGCACGCGACACAGTCATTTCCTTCGGGGCGGACAATGAGAACGTGTTCTCAACAGGATCGAAGAATTGGATTTCTGCCAACGTTTGCTTGGTTCCGCTGATTTCCGTAATGCCACCAGCGATAAGAACTCGTCCATCAGGAAGCAGTGATGCGGTGTGATACACCCGCTTTCGCTTCATTCCATTTTCGTCCAAGAGTTGAGTAAACACACCCGTGTAGGGATCATAGATTTCGCACGAGTCCAAAATGAGGTCGATGTCGGCGGGTGACTTAAAAACCGCACCACTTTGGGGCAAAAGCGTGGCCCCACCGACGATGAGAACGCGCCCATCTTGCAACACCGTGACCGTGTGTCCGACCCGACCCATCGCCATGGGTGTGGCAAACGATCCATTCGGCCCTACAGCGGTCGTGAACGCAAATTGACTCACCAGACTGATCATCACATCGATCACTTGCGTATCCGAACTCTTTCGGATGTCTAGTGGAAGGGTGCGCCCTCGACTGATCAAGTTGCCTACTTTGCCAGTCGATGGATCGAGCGAATATCCTTCCAACGTGATCTGGATCTCGGAACCAAAAGGAATGCTGTCTAGTGTCACCTTACGACCGGCGCTCATTACAAAGATCTTGCTGACATCAACGCCCGCACCCGTCGCTTGCACTCGAAAGAACGCCACATTCAAGAAGGGATCATGCGTCGGATCGGCCATCTTGGCCGCATAGATATTGAGCAGTACCTTCCCTTCAGAGGTGTCACCACCCGAGCA
>CAUZBV010000601.1:0-2550 GCA_963578115.1 Myxococcales bacterium | reverse complement strand
AACCCGGTGATGGCCGAGTCGCTTCTGATGGTGTGTGCGCAGGTGGTCGGCAATGACCAGGCCGTGGCCTGGGGTGGCGCCGCCGGCAATTTTGAGTTGAATGTGATGAAGCCCCTGATCGCTCACAATCTCCTGCAATCAAGCAGCCTGTTGACGCGAGGGATCCATACCTTTGTGGAGCGTTGTGTGGACGGTTTGGAAGCCAATCGAGAGCGGGCCGAACAACTGATCGAGGGCAGTTTGGCCATGTGCACGGCGTTGGCGCCGGTCATTGGATACGACGCGGCGGCCTCCATTGCCAAAGAAGCCTACAAATCGGGACGAACCGTTCGGGAGGTGGCTCGGGAGCGCAGCGGATTGAGCGAAGAGGCGCTCAACGAAGCGCTTGATGTTCGCCGTCAGACCGGAAAATAGGGCAACGATCAGTTCCTGACGCTGGTGATCGGGGGCGGGATGCGCCCTCCCAGTGAGATAAAGCCGTGGGAATGCTTTGTGTTCACCGGCATGATGGGGACCTGGCCCAGCAATCCACCGTAATCTACCAGGTCGCCAACGACGGCACCGGGCACCGGCAACAAGCGTACGCCGATGGTCTTGTGATTGATCATTCCGATGGCCATTTCATCTGCAATGATGGCGGCGATGGTATCTGCGCTTGTGTCGCCGGGGATCCCCACCATATCCAGTCCCACGCTGCACACGGCGGTCATGGCTTCGAGCTTGTCCAAGGACAAGGAGCCCGATTGCACCGCAGCAATCATTCCGAGATCTTCACTGACGGGTATGAACGCGCCGCTGAGGCCACCCACGGAGGAAGAGGCCATGATGCCGCCTTTCTTAACGGCGTCGACCAGCATGGCCAGTGCGGCTGTTGTGCCGTGAGTTCCTACCTGTTCCAGTCCGAGTGCCTCCAAGATGTTGGCGACGCTGTCCCCTTCCGTGGGGGTCGGAGCTAGGCTGAGATCGATGATCCCATTTTGGACGGGGGGACCGAGTAAGCGGGCGACATCGCGACCAACCAACTGGCCGGCACGTGTGATCTTGAACGCCATGCGCTTGATGTGATCGGAGATGACTCCACAGTCGGCATCCGGTTGCTCTTCCCGAAGTCGGCGAATGGCGGCCAGGACCACACCGGGGCCACTGACTCCGACGTTGATGACCGTGTCCGGTTCCCCGATACCATGAAACGCTCCCGCCACAAATGGGTTGTCTTCGGGCACATTGGCGAAAATAACCAATTTTGCGCACCCTATCCCTTGGCGATCTTGTGAGGCCTCGGCTACGGATTTTACGGTGACTCCCATGAGTCGAACCGCATCCATGTTGATTCCAGCCCGCGTGGTCGCTACGTTGACGGAGGCGCAAATCCGATCGGTCTCCGACAGTACTTGAGGCAGCGATTGGATGAGGCGAATGTCGCCCGGTGTTGCACCTTTGTGGACCAAGGCAGAGTATCCAGCGATGTAGTCGACGCCCAGATCGGCCGCGGCCCTATCCAGTGCTTTGGCGATGGGCACGTAGTCGGATTCGTCCAGCCCTTCACACACCAGCGACATGGGGGTTATGCTGATTCGAACATTGACGATGGGAATTCCATATCGTTCCTCAACGGTCCGAACCGTTTCCCGCAGACGGCCGGCCCTGGTGCAGACTTTGTCATAAACATGCTTTTCCAGTTCACGTCGTGATCGTCCTGGGGCGTCCAACAATGAAATCCCCATGGTGACCGTGCGGATGTCCAGTCGCTCGTGAGCCACCATCTGCATCGTTTGTATGACTTCGTTGTCGCTGAAGAACATAATTTACTCGTCGGACAGGGGTTATACTCGATGCATGGCCTTGAGCACATCTTCATGCATGAGCATGGCCTCTACTCCAATCTTCTTGGCTTCTGAGAGGACATTCTTTCGGAATGTCTCAAAAGAGACGTTCTGTTCAGACAATGGGACCAAGTCCACGATCAATACCATGGTGAAGAAACCAGAGACAACGGTCTGACTGACGTTGACGATGTCGCACCCGAAGTTTGAGATGATCCCCGTAAATAACCCCAAGATACCGATTCGATTAACGCCGGTGATCGAGAGCACGGCCCGATTGATTTCATCGGATTGACGAGCTGCATGAACGGCAGGGCTCTCCGCGTTGTTCTGGGGTGTGGTTTCGGCAGTCAAATCAGAGATGTCCTCCACCGCACGACTAACACCCGCACGCACGGCTTGGATTACAGTTCGATCGGCTCGCCCCAATTCTGCCGTGACAATTTCACGAATGGCTTGATCCATTGGCGAGTCTTGAGTAGAGGTAGTGTCATCACGTTGAGGGTAAATTAACCGAATACCTTCGCGGGAGGCATAGTCTCTCGCAGACGGGGCGAGGATTAAGTGGTCCTCTACTGTGAAGGTGTCGCTGCCGTGAGCGGCGAGTTCTTTTTCGGTGATTAGCTTCTTCATGCGGCGTCAGATACTACGTCATTTGTCGAGTTTGCGCACATATGAGAGAATCAACGCGAGAAAAAGGCAACTGAAAAGCGTCGAGAGAGTAGTG
>CAUZBV010000600.1:0-2555 GCA_963578115.1 Myxococcales bacterium | reverse complement strand
CATCCAACCCCACGATGGCCCCAGCGACCGTATGGGTCTCTACAATACCCAGCGCCTCAATCTTGGGTAGCGGGAGTTCGCCTCGAATGGAGGGGATGACGGCGTCGTGAACCTGGGCCAGGAAGAGCTTGTCCAAGAGTTGGTCGCTCGCGGTGTGCTCACCGGCCTCGAGCCCTTCTTCCACATCGGCCACACTCCCCGCAAACAACACGATGTATCGTCCAGGATCAATGGGATGAGACTGTAGTATTGTGACGGTTGCTTGCTTAACGACCGCATCACAGGTCGTCATTCCACGCGAAATGCTCGTGCATTCGAGCATGCCGATTGCTGGCTGGTTCAACAGATTCGGAAATAATCCACGAGCGTGCATCGTCGCTCGCGGGTGAAGTCGTACGCTGTGGTGAGCCCTTCGCCGGTGGGGCCAGCGATGGTCCAACTGGTCCATCCCTCACCGCCAAAGCCCAGGCCTGCGTAACTCGGTCCGTTCTTAATGAACAACGACGTGTTGACGGCTCTCGCCATATTGTGAAGTACGTCGATGTTCCGAGAGTGACAGACAGACGTGTGGTAAAAGCCGTGTTCGACGCGGACTGCGGCGGCGATTCCTTCGTCCGCATCACGGACCCGAAAGAGCGGCAGGATCGGCATCAACTGTTCCAATTGAACAAAGGGATGCTTTTCATCCACTTCACACAAAGCGAATCGAGTGCTGTCGGGGACGTTGAGTCCAATTTCGCGCAAGATGATCGACACATTCTTGCCCACGAAGCGTCGATTGATGTGGTTGTCTTCCACAATCACGCGTTCCAGCTTGGAAACGTCTGAGTCGGTCAGCATATAGGCGCCGGCGCGTGCGAACTCTTCTTTGAGCTTGTCGGCGATGGACTCGACCGCAATGACCTCTTTTTCAATGATACAGACGATGTTGTTGTCGAGGCTGTGCCCCGCCCCGATGTCTCGTGCAGCTTTGGCCAAATCCGCCGTCTCATCCACCAGCGCGGGGGGATTCCCAGGGCCTGCCGCAATACATTTCTTGCCCGACGCCATCGCCACCTGGACCACTGCAGGGCCACCGGTGACGACCAAAAGTCGGATGCCTGGGTGTTTCATAAGCGCCTGTGCGGACTCAATGGTGGGTTCGGCCACGGAGCACAACGCGTTGGCAGGAAAACCGACTGAGGTCATGGCGCGGTTCAACTCGCTGACCAAATAATTATTCACGTTCTTTGCAGACGGATGAACGTTGAACACCACCGAGTTACCGCCTGCGATCATCCCAATGCCGTTGTTTAGGATCGTCTCGGTGGCGTTGGTGCACGGGGTGATCGAACACAGGACGCCGTAGGGAGCTCGCTCATCGATGCTCAATCCACGGTCGCCGGTAAAGGAGC
This sequence comes from Myxococcales bacterium, assembly GCA_963578115.1. Taxonomy (GTDB): domain Bacteria; phylum Myxococcota_A; class UBA9042; genus CAUZBV01. The sequence goes on along the minus strand of CAUZBV010000600.1, from coordinate 1,161 downwards.
GTGGGCTCAACACTTCCATGCCCGGTGTCTTGTTGGCGACCAACAAGTTCTTCTGGATCTTGTCTTCTACACGGCCAAGCCCTGTCTCAGCCACCGCCATCTGGCTCAACTCCGGGGCCAGACGCCGCCCCACGTCGCGCATGGCTTCGACGGCCTTGGCGCGAACTTCCAGTGGGGTGTCCTTGATCCGTTCATAGGCATCGTTGGCGGCGTTCACCGCCGAATCGGCGTCACCAAATACACCGTCTCCGAGTGGGACTCTTCCAGCCTGGTGGGTGGAGGGCGCACTGGCTGGGATGGAGCCATCGGTTGAAAGGCGGCGGACCACCTTTTCTACGATTTGTGCGATTTGCCCTTCGTTGTATTCAGCCATGGGCTAACTCAGACGTCGTTTGATTTGTCGTAACAGGTGGTGCCGTGAATTTCGAACGAATCCACAATGGCCATGATGGTATGGTCGATGGGTCGATTTTGGGTGAACTTGGTCTGACGTGCGCTGGATCCAGCCGCGTACAACACCACTTCGCCGACGCCAGCGCCAACCGCGTCCGCTGCCACGACCATCTTGCCCACTTCTGTGAGCTTGTCGTCGATTTCGCGAACCAGGAGCAACTTGAGGCCGATGATCTCTTCCTCTTTTTGGGAAGAGACCAAGGTGCCGACGATTCGTCCCAGTATCATGGGTGTCTAGCCATCGCTGGATGCCCGCCCCAATGGCAGGACACCGTCGATGTTGGCATGTGGACGCGGAATCACGTGGACGCTGACGAGCTCGCCGACCCGTTCGGCCTGGCGTGCGCCCGCTTCCGTGGCCGCTTTGACGGCTGCCACATCCCCACGAACGACTGCGGTGACGTAGCCACCACCGATTTTCTCGTATCCAACCAATTCGACCTTTGCGGCTTTGACCATTGCATCGGCCGCTTCGACCATTCCGACGAACCCCCGGGTTTCAATCATGCCCAGCGCATCTGCCATGTTCGTACTCCTTCTTGTACGATGGGATCATCGTCCCATCCCTTCATTGTCTTACTGTTCAATGCCTTTGATGCTTTCAATGGCATTCATTGCTGCCTCAGCAGCGCTGTCTATTTCCGACTCTGTTCCGCTCAGCCACAGACGACCGAAAGCACCGACGGGTCGGATGTGTACCAAGAAGAT
>CAUZBV010000599.1:0-2563 GCA_963578115.1 Myxococcales bacterium | reverse complement strand
GCGTCCGTCGCGCGAACCACCAGGTTGTACTGGCTCTTGGTGCCGTAGTCCAAGCTCTCCTTGGTGACCAGAACCATCCCGTTGAGCGAACCATCGGCCTGCTTGGACAGCCCGAAGGATGCGTTGTCCGATGCGTCATCGGTCAGCGAGAGCGTGTGGGTGTCGATGGTGCTGCCGAACTGTAGATCGCGCATGTCCTTCGCTCGAATGACCACATTCTGTGCCAACTCTGCATCCTTTTGATCCTCGAAGGTGTCGGCGGCCGGACTTCGCCAGCCTTCCCCGCCAAAACCACTGTTCCAGAAATAGGTTGTGAGGCTGCCGTCGGACGCGATGGACGTAATCACGTCGGCGCTTTCAGTGGACTTCCCGCCCCCAACCCCAGCCTCGTTTTCTTCGCCCATCAGATCGCCCAACGTTGTCCCCTCGGGGACCGTACACATTTTCTCTTCGTGGGGCGCAAACATCAATTGAGTGAGACCACCTTGAGCGTCTTGCGGCAGCAAAAGCCCGACGATGCTCCCGGGTGGGGCGTTCTCTTTCAGGCTGTTGTTGGTCAACACAACCGACGTGGGCGCCACGAGATCAGCCACGCTGAGGGTCAGGTCTTGTGCGAACGAGTCGCCGTTCGCATCCGTGGCCTTGAGTCGAACTTTGTATTCCGTGGTTTGATCCGAATCGACGTCTTCCGCCAACACCAGGAAGAACGCATCAAATTCCACGCTGTCCAGGCTGGTTTCCAAAGAAAAGGAGTCGTTGTCCAGGACACCCGATTCCATTGTGACGTTCACAATGTCGACCGGGCCTTGGGGGTAAAATTCCGTGTTGGTCCGACGCGCGATCACCACGTTGGGGCCGATCTTGTTGTCCACTGCGGGGCCATCATAGAAATCCGTCCAGCCGCTCTCGGTCCCATAATAGATTTGGCTGACTCGGCGTTCCGGCTCCCCGTTGGTGGTGTCCTCGTTGTTCACCAAGGCATAGTTCTCGGGAAAAGACAGGATGAGATCGGCATCGTCGATGGAATCGGCGCTGCCCAATCCCCCCTGGTTCATCTCACCGAACAACGAGGCGGGTGTGGTGCCCAATGGCACCGTTAACTGGTGAAAGTCGCCGGCCTGGCCCGTGAGTGATGCGGTGACACCCGTGGGATCATAGGGGAGCGCCAAGGCCACCAAGTCACCGCTTTTGGCGTTGGACGGGACCACCGTGTTGCTGAGACGGATCCACATGGGACCACTGTCTATGAGCGTTTGGACCAAGTTGCTCTGCAGACTGTCGGGGCCCACCCCCTCGTCATTAATCGCAGCCACCTTGAAGCGGTATTCCGTATCCCCCATCAGACCTTCCAGGGTGGCTTCCGTGTCGGTGCTCTCCGTGTCGGCCGTGTGTTCCAGCCAATCGCCCTTCTCGTTGACGCGTATGGTGATGCGGTAACCGGTTACGGCCGAATTGCCGTCAAACTCGGGCGAGTTCCAGGTCAGCGAGGCACTGTGGGCCGACAGCGGTGTCGCCGTGGGCGCTTGGGTGATGTAGTGGGGCGCTTCGGGCGGATACGCCACTCGTTCGAAGGTGAAGGTCTCATCGTACTCATTGCCGTCGGCATCCGTCGCCCGAACGACCACGGTGTACTCATCTTTGACAGTGGTCGTTTTGAGAACCAGAGCCATAGCCGGCGTCATGCCCGATGGATCCATTACGATCTCAAAATCGGCGTTGTCGTCCGTGTCCTCGGGCAGACTCAAAACATGGATGTCCGCGAAGGCCACGCCATCGCTGTCCGATTGCATCGTGATGTCGTTGGTAACAGCCGATTTGAGCACCACCCAGTTGAGAACCGTATCGCTCTGATCGCCGTCGTTGATGAGGCTGCGCCAGCCGCTCTCACTCGCCGTGTCGGCAAAGAAGAAGATGTCCAGGCCGGCGTCGTCCTCGCTGCTACTCTCGCTAAAACTCCATATTTCGTCGCCGTCTGCCTCGTCTGTCGTCGCCTTGAGACCCGCCTCGTTGTCGGTGCCAAAGAGATCCGCTATCGTCGTTGCCTCCGGGACGCTCAATGGGTAGGCGCCGTCGGCTTCCATATCGAACTCGGTCACGTCACCGGAGTCGTCGTCTACAAAGAGCCAACCCACCACAGAGTCCTTCTGAGCAAGCTCGGAGATGCCGCCATCGGTTTTGAAGAGGAGGTGAATCTCGTCCGGCGGATCCCCACCGGATTTGTTGGGGCCTTTCTTGTCATCATCGATGAGACCTGAATCCCATGGGACGATTTCGGTCTCCGTGACCTCCGCGATGTCACTCGGTGCGGGTTGCTTGTCTCCGCTGCAGGCGTGAAACAGACCGATCGAGGCCAACACGGCCAAGAACAGTGTAAAATGAACGCGCGTGGACGTCATGCGAATCCCCTCCGGCTTGGGCTTTCTAGGGTCTCTTCTGTGTTGCTGTGTAAAGCGACTAGTCCGTAGTCTAGCCAGGCTGAGGACCTCGTTCAAGTACCTCAGTCGGATACCGCCTCTCCCAGTGGATAGTGGCTGGAGAATTCAGATCGTGTCGGGGTGGTGTT
>CAUZBV010000598.1:0-2585 GCA_963578115.1 Myxococcales bacterium | reverse complement strand
ATTCTTTGGCGGGTTTTTCCGGGAGGCAGGCACCGACACAGGGTGGGCAATTGTCTCCTTTGCAGGGCGGCCCTTTTTTGCAGGCGCTGTCGTCGCATCCCATGCCGTCATCGCAGTCATCATCTATGTAGCATTGGCCTGCTGCCAGGGGTTGTGCCGTGCACAGTCCCCAACATTGGTTCGATTCGGGGCAATTGTCCGACGATTTGTCACAGGGGACGTTGGCGCACATGGCGATTTCACAGGTTTCCCAGTCCTCGCAATCGTCGTCCTCTTCGCAATCATAGAATTTCTTGGGGTCATCAATGCACGTGCCGGTACAGGGCGGGCAGGATGCGGCGTCCCCTGGACACACGGGGCAGTCGACGATGCAGATTTGGTCCAGGGTGCAGTCGCCATCGGCTGCACATTGCCCTTCGATAGGTGGAGGCTCTACGCATGTGCCGGTACAGGGTGGGCAGGTCGTGTCTGGTGCGCACGGCTCGCACAAGGACGGGGCGCATTCGTCGCCGTTGAGGCAGTCCGCGCTCGTTAGGCAATCCATGGTGTCCAGTCCACAGATCCAGTTGCACATACTGTCTCCACAGGACCAATTTCCGCCGCAGTCCAGGTGAGGCAGCCCCACGCAATCGATGGGAACCATGCACATGGGTTCCGTGGGTGCGATGGTCTGGCAACTCTTCGCACCGCCCACAAGCAGTGCCATGCACAAAAGGGCGCCGCCGCCCACAAGAGCAGAAAGAGATTGTTCAGACGACCATCTAGTCAGACCGTTTCGCATACCACCACCCGTTATTATGCCAGAATTACAGGGGCAAAAGCGATCTTAGTGGTCAAATCTTCTGGAATAACTGATGGATACGGTCTCGAATTACATCGCGGGCCACTCGAAAACGGTCCCGTTGCTGATCGCTCGATTCGTGGTCATACCCGGCCGGATCGGCGATTGGCCAGTACAAGAGGATGGTGGAGCTCGGTACGGTCGGACAGACCTCGTCGGCGCACAGGGTGATCACCACGTCCACAGTGTCCATGTCGATGGTTTTGACTCCTTTGGAGCGATGGTTTGTGATGTCAATTCCCAGCTCTGCCAACACCTCGATGGCCAAGGGTTGAACCAGGGAGGGCGCGCTGCCGGCACTCTCTACCGTGACGTTCTCAGGAGCCTCGGTGCGCGCCAGCCCCTCGGCCATTTGGCTCCGAGCGGAGTTGGCGACGCACAAGAAAAGAATCTTCATGGTGCTACATCCGTGTTTTCGGATCCGGGGGAGCCGTTCGACGCCGCCCAATGGGCGGGTCGCCCGTTGTGGTACCCCGGGTGGATCAAGGCCATGGACTGATTCGATGGGATGTTGCCTGGGAGCACGGCTTGGTCGATGATTTGACTGGTCGTGTCGCGCAGAATGACTACGGCGGGGGCTCCAGTGATCGACAACCCGGTCAGTCCCACGTCGCATTCGATGCCACCATTGGTGTTGAAATCACCGTCCCCACACACCACCACGTACCCCCCGCCTGGGACATTCAGGGGCGTCGTACTCGCTAAGGGAACCGTCAACGTCTCTGTTTCAAGGGCCCAGTTGGCGAGCGTGAGCGTCGATGAGTCCGGATTGTGGAGCTCAATCCAGGGCGTGATCTCTTGCGCGCCCACGAAGACCTCGGTGATGACGATGGGGCCGGGTTGCGTCCAGATCGTGATGACGTCCACAGAGCTTTGAGGTGCGGTGGCAGGGCTTTGGGGATGGGCTGTGAGTTTCGATCCCTCCAGGATGTGCAGCAAGTTGGCATTCGCCCCGAGCACGAAGGCGTGGTTGGACCACTCGTCATAATGAATAACATTGGGTTGACCCGGCAACGCGACGGCCGCGGCGATGGGGCCCTTCAAGTCGTTCAGTGCCAGGGCGCGTACCAACAATGCCTCGGGGTACGTGACCAGCAAATGGTTGTCTGTCGTGTTGATGGCCAAACCAGAGGGCGTGGCCGGTGCGGTCAAGGGATCGGTGCCCAGCGTGGCCCCATTCCCGCCATTGAGGACGCGTACAGCGTTGGTGTCTTGCGCTGCGACGAAGAGACGGCGCGTGGATGGGTCCATGACGGCGCTGACCAAGTTGCCTGTTAGCGACCAGGGTGTGGAAGGGAGCAGCGACTGAGGGGCCGCAATGTCCACGATGAAGAGCGTTCCGAGTGTCGAGGGTGCTATGAGCCAGCCCATTTCGGGATCGAGCAGGGGTCGCTGGACGACCGGCGTGAGGGAGACGCCGGAGTGCAGCTGGTTGCCCGTGTTTGTGTCGTATGTTCGGACAACACCGTTGTTGGCGACAAACACGGCGATCTGGCGTTTATCGTCCACGGTGGTCCAGCGGGTGGGCCCGGTAGAGGGGGCGAGCACGGGGACAGCGGCGGTGGGTTTGAAGGGATCGAATGTCCACGCGTTGGGAATATCGTCTGCGGCGATGTAGGCCAATTGAGACGCATTCGACACCGCGATTTGTTGGAGGTTTCCACCCGCTGCGAAGGGGGACTCGGGGACCGGTTTCAGTGTCTTTGCATCCAGAATTAATACTTCCCCGTCTGCCGCGCCCGCG
>CAUZBV010000597.1:0-2585 GCA_963578115.1 Myxococcales bacterium | reverse complement strand
ACCGGCAGTCTGGCGCTACAGCTCATCAGGGGCGCGATCAGGATGGTCACCAAACGGCTCTTTTGCGACCCAATCGTACGCGCTGCCATCACCCCGGGAATGGCGCAAGCGAATGAACTCAACAGGGGCACGAACGCTTTCCCATGCAGTCCCACTTTTCGCATCATGCTGTCGATAAGAAACGCGGCTCGGGCCATGTAGCCCGAGTCCTCTAGAATGGAAATGGCCAGGAAGAGGAGAGCGATCTGGGGAAGAAACACCAGGATGTTTCCAACCCCAGCAAGGAGTCCGTCGGTCAAGAAGTCTCGAATCGGTCCATCGGACAGGATGCCCTGCAACCCCTTGTTCGCCAGGTCGAGTCCGCCCTCGACCCATCCAATGAGGGGATCTGCCCAGGTGAAGACCAGTTGAAACACCAAGGTCATGGTGGCCGCAAAAATAGTCAAACCCCAGTGGGGATGAAGGAGGACACGGTCAATGCGTTCGGTGGCGTTCGTTGTGTCGGGTGGCACAAAACGGACGCATCGTTCCACCAGCGCGTCGATTTGCGCATACCGTGTGACGATGATTCTTCGATTGAATGACAGGGCTGGATCGGCCTGAGGGGGGGGATTGAGAGCATCCCATTCGGCGGAAAGTCCTGCGCTGACAGCGGCAGGCAACGCCTCTGCGAACACGGGCTTGGAGGTTAGGAGCCAGATCGCATGCCCCCAACTCGCGGCTAACTTGTGTTCGCGAAGCAGGTTCACGATGCGTTCAATGCGAGTCAGATCAGTGGTGCTCAATCCGGGTTTTCGTTCTGTTGCTGGTGGGGACGACAGGAGCGACTCCATCCGCATCAACAGGGTGTTCACGCCCTCGCCACTGGTCGCGACCAATGGGATCACCGGGATGTTCAACTCCCTTTCGAGTGCATCGGTATCGACAATGATCCCCTTTTCCTTTGCGACATCCATCATGTTGAGCGCGAGAATTGTAGGCTGGCCGTATTCCAGGAGCTGCATGGTTATGTATAAGTTACGCGCCAAGTTGGACGCGTCGGCGACCACCACAACCAGGTCGCTCGGTACCCCATCGTACGCGCCCAGCATGGCGCTGTGCGCCACCTCTTCTTCCGGGGACCGGGCGGTCAGGCTGTAACATCCGGGCAAATCCAGTACACGAAGGGCGCCTCCCTCCGGCAGTCTGCACGTACCAGTGCGTCGTTCCACGGTGACACCTGGGTAGTTTGCTACTTTCGCGCGTGCCCCGGTGAGCTGGTTGAACAACGTGCTCTTTCCCGTATTGGGATTTCCTGCCAACGCCACCGTTGGGGTGTGTGGAGCGCTACTCAACGGCGGACCTCAATGGACTGGGTCTGGTCGCGGTGGAGGCTCAGGTTATATCCACGAACCAGGATCTGTGCCGGGTTTCCAAAGGGTCCACGTCGAACCAGCGTGATGGGAATCCCTGGGGTAAGTCCCATTTCCATGAGTCGATCTCCCAATTCATTGACGGCATGAATCCATACAATGATGGCGGTTTCTCCGATGTTGAGATCAGCAAGCGTCATGACCACCTCGTGAGCGTATCGTAGCGAACTTTATTGAAATTGACACTCATTTTCATTATACGCTGGAGCGACTCCAAGGAGAGGGGTTGGGCGGACTATTGTGGAAGCGCGTCTTCGATGAGTTTGCGCACGAGGCTGGCGTCGACTTGATCTCGATGGGACTTCATAATGGCGCCCATGACTTGGCCCAGCTGCTTAATGGAGGTGGCTCCCGTTTCATCGAGGGCGGCTTTGACCAACGCCAGGGTGTCGGGCTCGTTCAGTTTCTTGGGAAGGAATTCTTGCAAATAGGCGATCTCGAAACGGAGTTGTTTGATCATGTCGGCACCGCGTTCCCCTCCTTTTTGGAAGTCTTCAATGGCGGACGACATGGACTTTACGTACGCAGCAATAATCTTGAGATGCAGTGCGTCATCAACAACGCCAGAGAAGTTTTTGCTCGCCTTTTCGGTCTGCACTTTGGTCCGGATCGCACGCAATATGTTGAGCACTTGGCTGTCGCGGGCTTTCATTGCAGCTTTTAATCGCGCATCCAGTTCTTGTTGAAGGTCTTGTGGCATATGAATTCTCCAGTGGGTCGCGGCCCAGTTGGGGCCGGTCTATCATGCCTTGCGGCACCCGTAAAGACCGGGTAGATTACGCCGGTGACCAGGACAATCAAGCGCTACGCGAATCGAAAGCTCTACGATACGGTGGAAAGCAGGTACGTCACATTGAATGGGGTCGCGGGTCTCGTTCGCGGTGGTGAAGACGTTCGAATCATCGACAACACCACAAAAGAAGATCTTACGGCGGTCACATTGGCGCAAATTTTGTTTGAGGGAGAGCGCTCTGAGCGTGTTCTTCCACTCGCGACATTGCGTGGGTTAATTCAAAGCGGCGGCGAATTCATTGAAAAGACGATTTCGAAGCCGGTGACAACCATTCGTGAAGAGACGGAGCGTCGGGTCAATGCGGCGCGCGCTGCGATCACGAAGCGCGAAGACGAAGCGCGCGATTTTGTTCAGAATATGGTGGGCGCCACGCAAAAAAG
>CAUZBV010000596.1:0-2585 GCA_963578115.1 Myxococcales bacterium | reverse complement strand
TCCCTCTTGAAGCACCCGCAAGAGCTTGGCTTGTAAGTTCATGGACAACTCACCGATTTCATCCAGGAAGAGCGTGCCTCCATCGGCCACTTGAAACAGTCCCTTCTTATTTTCCACCGCTCCCGTGAAGGCGCCTTTGACGTGCCCAAACAACTCGCTTTCCAGCAGGTTCTCACTCAACGCCGCGCAATTCACTGCGGCAAAGAGACCGTCCGAACGTCCACCATTGTTGTGGACGGCGCGCGCCACCAATTCTTTGCCAGTGCCCGTCTCTCCGGTGATCAAGACCGTCACGTCCGTGCTCATGACCACCCGGATTTTCTCAAAAACCTCTTTAATCCCGGTAGATTGCCCAATGATGTCCGTAAAGACGGCGTCCTGCTCGACTTGCTGGCGAAGATACCGATTCTCGTCCCGTAATCGCCGTTCGAGCCCACGCAAACGACGCACCAACCGTGCATTGCTGAAACAGCCCGCCACTTGGTATGCCAGAGCAACCACTCGATCCAACGCTGCAGTTCCCAAACCAGCCTGTCCCAAAACCACCAACGCGCCCAAACTCTGAGCCCCTTGATTGAGGGGAACCGCAAGCGCATCCACCGCGTTGAAACGGGCCAGACTGTGTTCGGTATCCGTGGGTGTGTCGTCTGCCGCAAGAATGGCCTGCGACTGGTTGATGGCCTCTTGAACCAGGCCTCTTGGGTAGGGCGGAGGCTCGTCGTCTACCTGCACAGGGGTCGCCCCACCCTTTCGGTCCACGCGCCACGCGGCGCTCTCTTTCCCAACGGTCACAAGCACGACTGTCTGTGCCAAAGGCAGGGCATTCAAGAGGTGCTCGGCCACGTGTTCGAACACCACTTCGACGTCCGCTTCGCCGCCAATGGTGCGCAAGAGGCGCAATATGTCTCCTCCCTGTGTCGCAGGCCCATCTCGAAGCAAGATGTCCTGCAAGTCGGCGGCATCATCCATGGAACGCTGTGCGACAATGGTTCCTTCCGGTGCCAGGGCGGGAGTAGGCGCATCTTCGATGGTCACGTACAACACAATGGGGTCGTCCACATCCCCAAGAAACAACACATCGCCGTGGGCCAAACACACGTCGACGGTACCCTCTCCATCCACGATCGTTTTCGTGTCACCACGCAAATGGAGAGACCCATTGGTCGACTGTAGGTCACGGTACCAATAGCTTCCCTTGCGCTGGTTAATGACGGCATGATGGCCGCTGATGCGACTGTCCGGAATGCAGACGCTGTTGTCATTGGACCGACCGATGTCAATCGCCTCCGCAGTCGGAGTGCGCACAATCCGCGGATCGTCGCCGCTGACTTGAATCGTCAGTTGAATCACGAAGGGAAGGCTATCATGATCTGAAATCGCTTGCTACGACACCACAAGCATGGTTCGCTCAGTCCTTTTTCCGACGGAACAGCCCGCTCAGCTTTTCCTTGGCTTTGCTCGCTGCGCGGGGTTCCGGCTGCACATCCAACTCACGGACCGCAGTTCGTGCTTCGGCCGACCTGGGATTGATTTCCAGAACTCGATCGTACATTTCAAGGGCGGTGTCGGTGTCCCCTTCATGGCGCGCCAAACGAGCCGACAGCAAAAGTGCCATTGTAAAGTTCTTGTTAAGCGCCAACGCTGCCGCCAAGTATTCACGGACTTTCACGCGTCCTTCCACCCCGCCATGGGCCTCGTCTTCCAGCAACTCCCACAACACAAAACCACACCACGTATGATAGATCGGATCGCGGTCGTATTCGGCTGCTGCTGCCCGAAACGCCTTGAGCGCCATGCGTTTCTGATTACTGCGATACTGCTGCCGGCCCTTCTGATACCGCCGTTCCGCCTGAAAGTAGCGCACAATTCGTTTCTTGCCCAATGGCCCGGACTCCTTGGATTCCAGGGCCAATCGACGCGCCGGGACACACAGTTCCCGCAACACGTCATCCAATCGATCCGCGATCGCCACCAAGTCTTCACGACTTGAATCCGGCAAGTACCTTCCTTCGTACTTGCTCACTTCATACTGGGCCTTGAGTTTCTTGTGAGACTCCCGAATCTCGCTCAAGCAGGCCCCCAGGGGCACGCCAAAAATGCGAAAGGCGCTTTCCTCGGCCATTCGGGCTCGGTCCTTGGCGACGCCTCGTAGGATCGGATCATCGGGCAAGTCGTCCACATCGAACCCTTTCGCGCGCACTTCTTTTGCCCGCGACCGGCTCTTCTTCTCTTTCGCCTTGCCGCTGTCCTCACCACCGGAAGAAGCCACCACCGCCGTCAATTCGTCCAACAAGTCCGTAGACGTGGCTTCCATTAAATTGGTGGAAGGGTCTTCAATCACATCAGAGGAAGGCTCCGAGTCTTCCATAAAGTCGCCGAGAAGGTCCGACGGATCCTCTTCATCGAAATGATCCTCCTCAAACGCGGGGGGCGGGGGCACCTTCTCCGTCGGGGAGTCTGCTTTCTTCTTCGCCGGAGCGGCCGCTTCCTCTTCCACCGGTGCCTCTTCGGCTGGTTGAACCTCCGTGTCCGGTACGGACTCATCGGGTGGTTGAACCTCCGTGACCGGCACGGACTCATCGGAT
>CAUZBV010000595.1:0-2591 GCA_963578115.1 Myxococcales bacterium | reverse complement strand
TTGGATCTCCCGTCCAAACCTGGCGAACGGCCGATCTTGCTGAGCGACCAACAATCGTCCGGACTGCCGAAGCGCCGTGACGACCGCGTCCACATCCCAGGGGACCAAGGTTCTCAAGTCGATCACCGTGGCCTGAACGCCATCGCTCTCCGCCAATTCCTCCGCGGCCTGCACGGCAAGATGCACCGCACTGCTCCACGTCACGATGGTCAGGTCGTCGCCAGAGCGACGCTCAGCGCTGCGGCCAAATGGGATCCGATAATCCTCAATCGACTCCAGATCCGTCGCGCTCAAAAGGGATTCGCCGCTCGCTCGGCGAGCCTTTCGTAAACCCTCGCCGTCGGGCTCTCCCGGTAGGCAAGGTCCAAGGGCCTGCCGATAGAGAATCTTCGGCTCCAAGAAAAGCACAGGGCCCGAATAGTCCGCACTTGTACGCAACAAGCCATACGCATCATAGGTCGTAGAGGGGCACACGATGATCCAACCCGGAATCGGTGTGTAGAAACCGTCCAAAGACATGGAGTGATAGATGGCGCCACCGGCCACAGGATCCACCGTGGTTCGCACGGTCAGGTTGGCCTCCACGAGGCCACCGCTGCCCCAATACAAGTTGCCCGCATGGACCAGCCAATGCAGGGTGTTCAACGAGTAATCGCCGAATTGAATCTCGGGCAATAAACGCAATTCGGGATGATGTGCGGCGCCCAGCGCGGTGCCCACAATCAGCGGCTCATTGATGGGTGCGTTGATCACCTCGCTGGGGTGGTCTTTTGCCAAACCGCGGGTCACCTTGAACACACCGCCCTTGGAGCCGGCCACGTCCTGTCCCCAGATGAGGGTGTTCCCCTCGTCCACCATCCGATGCAAACAGAGGTTCAACGCCTCGTTCACTTGAATGGCGGTGTTGCCCTCAACCTCTTGTTCCGTAACGTCCGGAACATCGGGACGAATAAATTCATACTCGTCTCCCGGCGAGGGAGCGGGCTCAGCACGCACTTCTTCCACCGTCTTGCGAACCCGCTCTCGCTGGGCTTCCATGATTTCACCGAGCACATGGTCTTCGAAGTAGTCCCTGCCCGCGGCGTTTTCCTTCCGTCGCATGATGTCGCCTGCAACCAAGACTTCCTCTTTCACCAAGGTCTCGCCCAACTCCAACAAGGGGTCGCGCGTGTCGTATCGAAACACAGCACCGTCACTGGACGAGTGACCCCGGAGACGAGGGACTTTGCAGTGCAGAATGGTCAAACACTGGTTGTCGCGGCTGAACCGCAACGCCTCCAACGTGCGCTGATACGTGTCCACGGGATCGAATCCATCGCATTGGATGCAATGGCCCTGGAACGAACGGGCATACGCTTCGAAGTCTTTGATGCCCCTGCCCTCGTTGGGCTCCACACTGATGGCAATGTCGTTGTCGGTGATCATGATCACCAGCGGCAACTGCCACAGGCTGGCAGCCGTGCACGCCTCATGAAAGTCGCTGGTGGCCGTAGAACCGTCTCCACAGGCGACCAGCGTCACACCCGGGTTGCCCATCACCTTGCGGCCTTTGGCGTATCCAGCGGCCTTGGGCATGTTCATCCCCAGGGGACTTTGAGCGGGAAAAACACCTCGCTCTGGATCCGCCACATGCATGACCATCTGACGACCCCGCGTCATCGGATCCGTCGCCTTGCTCATCGCCTGGCGGAAATACGCGCGGGTGAAATCCTCGTGCCCCCGCAGCTCGGCCAATGCCGTGGCCAGCCCGTCGCTTCGATAATGGGGGAAGAATGCGGTCTGCCAGGAACCTTCCGGACAACGGCTTTCGTGGTCGAAAGCCACCATGGCGTGGGCAACGGCCACGCCGTGTACTTCTTCACCCGGGCCACCGATCCAGAAACGGACCGTCCCTTTGCGCATCTCCGTCAAGCACTGCGTAATGGTGGCACGCACACGCAGCGCCACTTCGTACATGTGTCGCCGTTTTTCGTCCGACAAGCTGTCCTCACGGACAATTCGGGGCACGTGCTCCGCCACAACATCCTCCCTGGCTTGGACATGGCGGTTTTCTCGCCACGGTCGGCACTATAATTGATTATGACATGGTTGCAACCGGTGAGAACAGGTACCGTAATAAGCCAATGAAATCACTGCCAATCAACGAGGTCCTTCCAGATATCCATCAAGGACTTCACGACCGAGGTTCCGTCGTTTTGCAGGCTCCCACCGGCGCTGGAAAGACGACGAGGGTCCCCTTGTCATTGCTGGAAAGCCAAGCAAAGGGAACCGGCCAAATCGTCATTGTCGAGCCACGGCGGCTGGCCGCTCGACTGGCGGCCCAGCACGTGGCCCAGCTGCGGGGCGAATCCGTCGGACAATCTGTGGGATACACGGTCCGCTTTGACCGGAAATGCGGTCCCAACACACGCATCCGGTACAGTACTGCAGGCGTCGTGGTCCGCGAATTGGCTCGCGATCCCACACTCGCTGCGGTCTCTGTCCTGGTGTTCGACGAGTTTCACGAACGCCACTTGGAAGATGATCTGCTGGTGGCATGGGCACATCGTCTAAAGACCTCGTCGCGACCCGATCTGCAGATCGTCGTCATG
>CAUZBV010000594.1:0-2602 GCA_963578115.1 Myxococcales bacterium | reverse complement strand
ACGTTGCGTGCGTACATGGCAGAGCGAGAAGCCATGCTCCTGGAAGAAAAGGGGAGCTCCAGCCTGGACCGAAAAGAGCGCAAAGCACTCAAAGACGACCTGTTAATGCAGCTCCGACGACGCGCTGTTCCCGACATCAAGGTCTTTGACGTGATGTGGAACGTACAGGAAGGCGCCCTGCGCTTTTGGTCACAGAACCGAGGGATTTGCGATGCCTTTGAGGAGTTGGTCCACCGGTCTTGGGGGCTGACTTTGGTCACTCAATCTCCCTATTCTGCGGCCACGCGCTATGTGGAAGAGCCGAAGGTGGAAGCGGCCATTCTGGAACTGGACCCATCGGACTTTGTTGGGGTGGAGGCTGCCTAATGGACATGATTGAACGATTGGACTCGACAGGTTTCTTGGGCAAAGAGTTTTTGACGTGGCTGTGGTTCCAGAGCGACACCCAATCCGGTCTGATTGAAGTGGCGAATGGCAGCTCGGCGCTGGAAGTTTGGTTCGTGGACCGATTGACATTGTCCGGGGCCGGTCAAAGCAGCTCACGGGTGGCCATTCGTTCGGAGGAGCCCGGCTCGAGTTGGGAAGCACGAACAGCGTTACGAGCCGGAAAGAAGGTGGATCAGGCGTCTGTTCGCATCGTCCGGGAACAGCGTGAATGGAGTGCCACAATTGGGGGCGGTACGTTGGCGTTGAGTGGCGTGAAATTGCCGGCCATCCTCACACGCGACGCGGACGATCAGATGCAGGAACGCTTTCATCTCTTGGATGAGTTGGATGACATCGTTCGTGCGCTCTTTGTTCGATTCATGACCTTGCGCTTCGACCGCGTAGGCTGGGACGCAGAGATGGAAAAAATGCGATCCTGGGTGGCGGAAGAAGACGGCGACCGAAAAGACTAGCGTTCATTCCTATCGCAGTGTGCACGACCGATTCCGCATCCTTTGCGGAGGGAATTGGGCTCAACCGCCGCTAATTTCGTGAGCCGACGTCCGGCAGCTGCTGGTAAAAGTGCCGCACGGGATCGGTCTCGGTTCCATAGATGTAGGCCGGACCCAAGGTGAGATCTTTGTCGGGGGTTGTGGGCGTCTCAACAACGGGTTTGTTCTGTGCAGGTGTGTCTTCCGTGGGTTTTGCGCGTCGGCGTCGCCACGCCGCCATCTGCTGTTCTTGCTGTACCGACCATTGTTGTTGGAGTTGAATGATGTCGGTTAAGAGCGTCGGCAATTGATCCCGGAACGCGTACAGGACGCGCCCCCCCACCTCGGCGTCCGCCGCTGCGCGGTGGGCGTCGGTGAGTTCGATTCCAAGGCGTTTCGCGACCGCCTCCAGTCGTTTACTGCCGTCGTTGCGTTGAAACTCCCTCGCAAACACCAAGGGGTCCAACATGGGACCGTCGGGCCAGGTGGTTCCTGCACGTTCGAGTTCGGCGGTTACGAAGCCCTTGTCGAAAGAGAGGTTATAGGCCACGACTACTTTGCCTTCCAGGTGTGCACGGACGTCGGCCGCGATCTCCGCAAAGGCGGGTTTTCCGGCGATGTCGTCGTTCTGTATGCCGGTGAGCTTGATCACTTCTTCCGGAATGGGAATGCCCGGGTTCACCAGATGGCTATAGCGATCAATGACTTCGCCGCTGCGCATGTGAATGATCGCAATTTCAATGACCCGATCTTCTGCTGCATTGAGACCGGTTGTTTCCACGTCGATGGCGGCAATGTCGGCATCGAACCACTCTTCGGGATGTCCTGTGCTCATGCTTTGGGCCTACCACGAACCGGTCCGACCCGTCAAAGGACTCTTACGCTGGGTACATTTCGCTGATCAAATGATCGTAGGAGGCTGTGATGTTTCGACGCTTGAGTTTCAAGGTCGGGGTGAGGTGATCGTCGTCGACCGAGAGATCGTGCTCCAAGATCCGGAAGTACTTGAGGGTTTCGTAGCGCGCGAGCTCGCGATTACTGCGGTCGATGATTTGTTGCACGGCTGTGATGATGGTCGGATGGTGTACAAGCGTCGACATTGTCGTCTCCCCTAACTCCAAGCGTCTGGCCATGGCGAGGAGCTCTTCGTTGTCGAGCGCGATCAAGGCGACCAAGTATTTCCGGCGATCACCCACCACCACACACTGGCTGATCAAGGGGTCCATGCGGACTAATTTTTCGATGTTCGCCGGTGAAATGTTCTTGCCAGCAGCCGTGATGATGATCTCTTTCTTGCGATCGGTGATGGTCAGGAATCCCTTCTCATCCTTTTCGCCGATGTCACCACTTTTGAACCAGCCATCCTCCGTAAATGCTTCCTTTGTGGCTTCCTCATTGCACCAATAGCCGACGAAAACATTGTCTCCTTTGATGAGGATCTCGCCATCGTCTGCGATGCGGGTCTTGCAGACGGAGAGGTCCAGTCCTACGGTGCCAAACGTGAATTGATTCATTCGGTTTACGGTGGCCGGCGCGGTGGTTTCGGTCAAACCGTATCCCTCGAGGATCAAGATGCCACAGGCGTGGAAGAACTCGAGCAGCTCGATGGAAATCGGCGCTGCTCCAGAGATCATGTATCGAATCTTTCCGCCAAAAATCCCGCGGAGTTTCGACAGTACCAACTT
>CAUZBV010000593.1:0-2604 GCA_963578115.1 Myxococcales bacterium | reverse complement strand
GCCTCAGGAGACCCTGGGCGACACCATCGGTGACTTGCGAAGCCGGGGGCTGGTCACGTGACCCGTTCGACTCCAACGATCATCTTGGTTACGGGTGCCACGGGCTTTATCGGGTCGGCTCTGGTCAATCGACTCCTGTCGGACGGCTGCAGCGTGCGGGCGTTGGTCTTGCCCGACGACCCTACGACAGGTCTCTGGACGGGGTCGGTACAAGAAGTGCGGGGTGACATTTCCGATGCGTCTTCCGTCCACAAAGCCATGGAGGGTGTCTCGACGGTCTACCATCTGGCGGCGGTAGTGGCCGACTGGGCCGACAAAGACGTGGTTCAGCGGGTCACCATGGACGGCACAGCGAATGTGTTGGAGGCTGCGCTGCGTCAGAAGACTCGCGTGGTGCTGGCATCCAGCATCATCGTGTACGGCGACGCGATCAATCGCGAGGAATGCGACGAAGATCACCCCTTTGGGCGGCCCTTGGGCGTCTACAGTGGGTCCAAACAAGCGCAGGAGCGGTTGGCTCGGGATTTCGCCGAGGCCAAAGGCCTCGAGCTGGTGGTGGTTCGACCGGCCAACGTCATCGGGCCACGCTGTGGGCCCTGGGTGGATGAAGTCGTGGCGCAAATGCGGTCACACATGCCTGCCTTGCTGAGCGGAGGCGGGCAAAACGCAGGCCTTGTCTGCATTGACAACCTGGTCGATGTGTTTGTCCGGGCGGGTCAGTGTCCGGAGGCGGTGGGGCGAATCTACAACGCCGCGGACGGAGGAGACGTCACCTGGCGTCAATATTTCACAGACCTGTCGACCCTCGCGGGTACCCCGGGCCCTCGATCCATCCCCCGCTGGGTCGCTTCGGCCATGGCCGGGGTGTGCGAACCCCTCTGGCGGGGTCTGCGGCGTCGCAATCGACCCCCCATCACCTTTGAGGCGCTGAACTTGGTGGGGAGCCATCACACGATCCCCATTGGGCGTGCCCAACGAGATCTCGGTTATCAGCCTGCTGCAGACAGTTACACGCGAACGATGAAGGCCATCGGCGAGTATCTCCAATCCGAAGGCGGTCCATGAGCCGCTGGAAGCAAGACACGACCTTTTTCCTGTGGCTCCTGACCGGCGCGCTGGTCGTCAGCGCGGCCGCAGTGCACTGGGTTTTCATCGACATCGTTCTGATGGACGCCAAGGGGCAGTTGGCATGGCGGATCTGGAGTCCACCGGCGTTGAGCTTGATCGTCGCCATCGGATGGATGGTCTTTCGGCGATGACGGGAACCCGCATGGGATGGACAACTGTGCCCCCAACCCGGGGGCACGGTAGCCACAGCCTGCCACTGGCCTCCTGATTAGAGCGAGAACGGATTCCCGAAGGTCATCATGGGGTGCAGGTCGGCCATGATCTCGACCATTTCAATGTGGGAGAGGAAGTCAAAATCCACCCGGTCTTTCCACCAACCTTCGCTGGAGACACAGTTGTTCCCGCAGCAATCATCAGCGGTGTTCGGGCTCTCGCCATTCGAATCGCAAAAGTTGGATTCGGACATCAACTTGTTGGCCCGATTCAACAGGGCCTCCCCACCGCCATTGGCCCCACTGATTTTCAAGGCGCCATAGGTGAGCCCGTTGTGAGGATCGCGGAATGTGACCAACTCACTGGGCTTCACCGTGGGTTCGTGTCCGGTGCCAATGACGAACACTCTCGACTCCTGCACAAAGCTCTGGTCGAAGTTGCTGTGGAAGCGCGCTTGACCCAGGAGCTGCCAATAGAGCTGCACGGTGAATGTGGCGGCGGGATCCACCGGGTTGTTGTGCGTTTGAGTCAATGCCCCTGAATAGTTCGGGTAGCGGAGTTGGCCGCCCTGTTCGTAGGGACCCACTTGGCTGAAATCACGCCCGAGTATGGCCGAGTTCAATTTGGAGATGGTCTCGGGATACGTATTGTAGTAGCCAAGTTGCCATTGTCGGATATCCACTGGGCTCGCTCGAGCCACAAAATTGGTTTCGGAGTCCGTGAGGGCCTCAATCGCCATGATCTTGTCGAGATAGAAACCGATGTGATGCAGACATTCCCACCACATGTATCCACAGTTGAGGCCACCGCTGCCTCCAAAACTCCAATTGGTTGAATAATAACGCCCCTCCGTCACATCCAAACTGAGCGTCGGGTCGTTGTAGCCTGTCACCATCATCACATTGCCGTCCGTTTGCATGATGGACCGGTAGTTCCCCACATCGGGGGAAAGCAGCGTTTGGACCAAATAGTTGAACGCGTTCTGGACGCCCCACGTCTTGGTCCCCCACCCGTTGGCCGGGTCCAAGAGGAAATTCTGAAGGACATCGGGCTCGTAATACCGCGGCAACAGGTCGGTGTAGAGCGAATAGAGGTCATTCCAGTTCTTCAACCGGTCGTAAATGCGCCCGTAATACCGCCCCACATACCCGTAGTGATCAACGCCGATCTTTCCCCGTGGGAAGTTCCGCGTGATGTACCACGTGTTGAGATCATCCAACATATGTCTCATTCGCTCACTGCTGTCGGCTCCGTAGTCTCGCGTGAGGCAGTTGTCTCCCAGATTGGCGCGGTTGTGGGAACAATAGATGTAAGGCACCCGAG
>CAUZBV010000592.1:0-2609 GCA_963578115.1 Myxococcales bacterium | reverse complement strand
GTGACGGAGAAAGGGGAGCTTGTATCCGAGACACCGGTCGAGGTCAAAGTGGACGGGATTCGCAAATTCCCCTTTTTCTTCTGGAACCGACGCGTTCGCATTCAGGGAAATCATGTGACCTCGGCGATCGCGGCGGCCACCTGTCGAACCGAACCCGGTGGTTGTCTTTTGCATACGCTCATGACGCCGGAGGGGGCCTTGCCCATGCAGGCTCCCATCCCCGTTGAATGGAGCGGCGGGTCCGACCGAACCATCGAGGCGACCGTTTGGCTCTCCCATCCCAATCGTTTTGACACCGGCATCCAGCTTCGACGCATTCGTTTGGTTCCGTAGAAGAGACGCGTTCCACGGACGGGATCGAGGATCACTCTTTGAGACGGTTGTGTCCGTTTGTTCTTCGGGCTGTGACGAAGCGGCCGGATTCCCATCGGTTTGAGGGAAATGGGTTCGACCAGTACCGATGGGGGCCAGCAGGGCCTCCGATTCATCCAGAAACCGAGGTTGGCGTTCGCGAAAATCTTGCTCTCGAAGTCGTCCTCGCAGGTCCACCGCGCAGAGCGCAGAAATGCGAACATTTGTTCGAAATACCTTGAGGTTCTGGGACCAATTCGGTACAGACAACAGGCCGCACAGTGTGCGTTTTTATCGATTATTGCGAAGTCAGGAGGACGTGATGAAGTGGAAGCAATGGCTGCCTGTGGTGGTAGGGCTCTCCTTGTGGGCGTGCGGCGGCGGAAATTCAAGCCCATCCGAGAGCGGGACAGACACCCAAGATGCAGGAACCAGCGACGTTAAGGAGACGCCACCGCCTCAGAGTGGTGTGCTGGAAGAATATTGTGAGGAGCAGGTGGGGGAACCCAGCATCGAAGAAGTGGCGCCCAATCTCTTTGTGGCCCGTGGATTCGATCTGGCGAACACCATCGTTCTGCGCACGGACGAAGGGAACGTGGTGATCGATCCCTCCATGAGTCCGGAGCGGGCCCAGACCATCCGGGACGCGATGGCGGACACCATTACCGGGCCCATCGTCGCCATCATCTACACCCACAGTCACTTGGACCACATCGGTGGGGCGAGCGTGTGGGCGGAGGAAGGCACGGAGATCTGGGCGACCGACGCCTTCTTCCCTCATTTGATGAAACAATACGGCGCGTTTCGAGATGGTGAGCTGAAGCGCGCCACCTTGCAGCACGCCCATCACTTGTCCGAGGCGGAGCTGCCCTGTTCGGCCGTCGGAAAGCGTGTCGACTTGGCCGCGGCCTTGAAGACCGGCATTCGGAAACCGACGCACACCTTCAGCGGCACACAAGAGATCGTTGTCGGGGGCGTGACCATTGAGCTGGTCGAGGCGCATGGCGAGACCCACGACCAACTCTTTGTGTATATCCCCTCGCTGGAAGCCCTGATGTGTGGCGACAACTACTACGCCGCTTTTCCCAACCTCTACACCATTCGAGGGACCAGCACACGCCCGGTGGACGAGTGGGTGCGGAGCCTCGACCAAATGCGTCGCCGGGATCCGGCCGTCCTGGTGCCGTCACACACGAAGCCGCTGCTTCATCGCGACGAGATCCGAGAGACACTGCGGGATTATCGAGACGGCATTCAGTGGCTCTATGACGAGGTGGTTCGCGGCGCCAACGCGCTGGAAGACATCGACAGCATGGCCCATCGCATTCGATTGCCGGACCACCTGGCCGCCAAGCCCTATTTGCGCGAGCTCTATGGCCAAGTGGATTGGTCCGTTCGGGGCATCTACGGAAGCCAGGTCGGCTGGTTTGATGGGCGAGCCGACCGATTGTATGAGCCCACCGATGTGGATGCGCGTGAGATTGAGCTCATGGGTGGGCCCGAGAGCGTGCTTGCGGCGGCTCAAGCGGCCCAAGAGTCGGGCGAAAAGCGCTGGGCGGTCCATCTCTTGGGCAAGCTGCGTGACAGCGGCCTGGCCGATCCGGCGCTACTGAAACCGGCGCTTGCGGCGGCGTACCGCGATCTGGCCGCTTCCCAGGACAACACCAACGGGCGGGCCTATTTGCTGGAGTCCGCGTTGCTCTTGGACGGTAACCCGGAGCCGCCGGGGTCCCCCGTGGTGGACGATGAGTTCCTTCAGACCTTGCCCATGAACGTCTTCTTCGACGTCTTGGGGGCTCGATTGAAAGTGGAGATGGCCGTGGATGTCTATGAATCCATGGCCTTTCACTTCACCGACACCGGTCTGCGCTACGTGGTCACGGTCCGTTACGGCGTGGCCGAGGTGGTGGAAGGCGAGCCTCTGCCGGGCACTCCGGAGCCGGTCGCGACCCTCACGACCACCGAAGCCACCTGGCGACGCTTGGCCGTGGGTGCGTTGGGTCAGGTGGAGGCCGTGACGAGTGGGCTCTTGGAAGCGGACAACCTGGGCGCTGTGATTGCGTTCATGGGCCGCTTTGAACAGGGCTATTAAGGTCGAATCCTATTGGTGGTACTGGGCTGGCTCGGTATACTGAGGCGCCGATGAAGACACACACCCGATGGTTCGTGATTGCGCTGCTGGCGGTGACCGGCGGAGCCCTGATCTTGTGCGGGGGATGTGCACCCTTTCCTGTGTGTGCTCGCTATACCAATGCGGC
>CAUZBV010000591.1:0-2613 GCA_963578115.1 Myxococcales bacterium | reverse complement strand
TTCGTAGGGCTCGTCGAGCGGCACCACCACCGTGCCTTGTTGACCAAAGAGCTCGGCCAGATAGAGCGGGGACAGATCGTCGAGCATCAGTGCGGAGAGCATGACGTCGGCCATGTTCCAAGGGGACGCATAGGCCGTGTCGTTGGGGTCGTGATCGCGGACATGGATCGCCAAGTCGGGCGTCACCGCCGGGAGCAAGGGCGTCTGGTAGCACAAGGCGTTGGAGCGCTTGCTGGCACGGTTTACGGCCAAGGCGTCTTGAAAGAAGTACCACCAGCGCTGGAGGTACTCGGGCGAACGGGCCATACGCTGAATGAGGGTGGGACGATCGCTCCCTTGCAGTATCTGGAGCAATACAGCGACCTCGCGGATGGATCCCGCTTTGCGTCCCCACATCAAAGGGATGACCCGTTTGACGAAGGCCTCGTCGCCGGCGTCGCAAAGGTGAGCTTCGGCGGTGGTGGTGACGACGGGCGGTGCGGACGTGGTGGTCTCCGTGTCGCTGCAACCGAGGGCCACGAAGACTCCGAGCACGAGGGCGAGACGCTGGAGAACCTTGACGCTCATGCGGGCATCTCCAAGATTTGTTCCTTAAGGAACATGGCCGCGTCCAGCTCGGTCTTGGCGTCTCGGACATCCGAGACCCGGAATCCTTCGGGAGAGAAAGGCCAGATCCCTTGGGCCAAGAGCATGGCCGCGCGGTGTTCGGATGGATGAAAGGATTCGATGGCGTACCCGTCTTCACCAATGGCGCCCGTGACCCCTGATTTCTCCTCGTCGATGAAGCCGCCGATGACGATGGTGGCATAGCCATAACACCAGTGATTGGTCCCCGTGCCGAAGGGGTTCAGTTTACTGAACTCGCGATAGGGCGTGCGTCCAAACTCCGTGTTAAGCACGATCAGGTGCTTGTCCAGGTCCAGCTTGTTGGGATCGTTCTCTCCGGGCTCGTTAATGTGAGCAGCGAGCTGCTTGCACAGGTGCACCATATTTCGTGACGACCAGAGCACATGCATGGCGTGGGTGTCGTATCCCAGGCCGGCGGGATCCGGGTAGAGTCCGCCCTCCATCACGTTTACGTATTGAGCGCGGTTGGTGGGGCTGGTCAGGAGGCGGGTGGCCAATCGAAGCCCGGTGTCGAACTCATCGGGCATGGGCTCTTCCCCGCAGGCGGCGGCTTCGGCGATGGCCAATGATTCGGGTGTGAGGAGCTGTTGGAGGCTCTCGTGGTCCTGCAGCGCCCGCCTGGCGGCTTCGAAGTCTTGCAGATCGGGCGTGCGGGCCATGATGTCGTTGCCCTGGCGTCGCATTCGGTCTTGGTATTGGGCTTGGTAGTACCCGACCATGGAGTCCAACTGTTCGCGGTAGTCGCCCACGGCCTCGCGCGCCAGCTGGGAGGGCAGGGGGTTGTCCGGTCCCAAGCGCACGGCCATCTGTCGGGCTGAGCTGGGATGAAATCCGACTGCGGACGCCGCGTCGCCGTTGCCGTCGATGTCCAGCGAGTTTTGGTAGATCACGTAGCTGTAGGGTGCGGAGCGACTGGGATCCCCGTGTTCGGCGAAATAGCGCTGCACGTGGGTGCCCAGGGCGGCCATGCGGGCCGAGTTGCGGGATACGCCGCTGAGCGCGATGGGGATGGCGGCGTGGTGAGGCAGGGCGTCGTGGGACATCACATCAATGCGCATGCGCTTGAGGATGTCGGGCCGATCACGCAATGGATAAATAAAGGGGCCCAGGTTGACGGTCTTGCCGATGGCGTCGGTGGCGTAGGGCGCCATGATGGGGCGCTCGCCGCCGCCGCATCGATCGAAGAGGGCCGCCGGGCTCTGGTCACCGTCCTCTTGGAAGGTCCACCACTGGGTGTTGGCGTGTTCACCACCACGGGCGGGATCACCGTATTCGGGGATCACGTAGAAGGTGTCCCAGGGGCACAATCCACCCAGCACAAAGATCTCCAGCATGCCTTCGGGCCGATTGGCGAGTGGCACCATGGCCGCCAATTGATCCGGTCGCGGATCGCCCCATTTGGGCGCGGCTCCCGAAAGAATGGGCGTGTTGCCGGATTTGGCGCACATGGCCGCAGACAGGCCCAAGGCGGCCCCGGAGGTGAGCTGCAAAAATCGGCGACGATCCATCATCGAAGCGTTGGTCCTATCCCTTCTTCGAGTGTTGCCTCTGCATTATACGGGTTTCGGGGCTCAGAACCATGTTTTGACCGCAGGCGTGGAGACGGAGTCCGCTTAAGCGTTTTGAACCAGCTCGCTGGCTGCTTGGACCCACGTGGGATGGGCGTTGACCGCGGGCACCAGCTGAAGCTCTTCGCCGCCCCCAGCGAGGAAGTCTTCCCGGGCGCGAATGCCGATCTCTTCCAAGGTCTCCAAGCAGTCCGCCACGAATGCGGGGCAGAAGACGACCAGGCGCTTAACGCCTCGCTCTGCCAGTTCGGGGAGCACTACGTCGGTGTAGGGTTGGATCCACGGAGTACGGCCCAAACGCGACTGAAAGGTGACCGTCCACTGGTCTTCGGTCAGGCGCAAGGCGGCGGCCACATTTCGGGCGGTAGCGAAGCACTGCGCCCGATAGCATTGGGGGTTGTTCGGTCCGACATAGGCG
>CAUZBV010000590.1:0-2625 GCA_963578115.1 Myxococcales bacterium | reverse complement strand
GTAAATCCCTATCGTTTGGACACGGGACTCACCGACGAGCAAGCGATCGGATCCGACTTGTTCCACAGCCCCTCTGTCGGGTGCGCCAGCTGCCACAGCGGGCCGGCATACACGGACGGTAAGTTCTACTCCGTGGGCACCAATAACCAGATGGAGGATGAGTTTGCCATGCTATTTGCCGACTTGTTTGAGGGGAGCACACTCCCCACGAAATTTAATACACCCAGCCTTCGGGACCTCTTTGCCACGGCACCCTATTTCCACAATGGATCCGCGGAAACCGTCATGGATGTGCTGGACCAAACGGCCACAACCATGGGGCACACCGCCAACCTGACGCTGGAACAAAAAGAAGCCTTGGTAGCGTATTTGCTCACCCTGTAGAAAGCGCGCCTCTTTGGGGCGATTTCTTTGACATTCCCTGGGCCGAGTCTACTCTGAATCGTGACGACGCACCGTATTCGGAGGAGACTCATGGCCCGAAATGATCGACAAGTCGCTTTTCGCCTTCCCAACGAGTTGGTTGACCTGATCGACGACTATGCGGCCAACCTGTCCGGCCGCACACCGGGCATGAACATCACGCGCGCTGACGTCGTTCGCATGTTCTTGGTACGAGGGCTACAAACCGGTGATGAACCCACCGCTACGCACCAGTCGCCCCCCGCAGCCAACGATCTCTACGACTCATTTGAGACCTACCGCCCCTGGGCTGGCGACACCACGCTTAGCGTCGTCGAAGAAGACTAGAGTGTAGCCATTCAGGGTCCCAACTCACAACCTGTCCCCCCTACTCTATCCATGATATGAAGTTTCCGTGGAGTCGATACGTACCCTAATTGTTGGCGGTGGTGTTTCCGGGCTGGCCTTTGCCAACTTCACCTCGTCCGCGGCCGACCAGTGGCTGGTGCTTGAGCGAGAACAAGAGGCGGGCGGCTATTGCCGTACCATCCAACAAGACGGGTTCGTTTGGGATTTCAGTGGGCACTTCTTCCATTTCCGCGACCCGACCATGGAAGGCTACCTGCGGGACCGTATGCCCGCTGATTCGGTGGAGACCATCGTCAAATCGTCCGGTGTTCTCTTCGACGGCGTCCGCATTGATTTCCCCTTTCAAAAAAACATCCACCAGCTGCCCAAAGAACACTTCCTGGCGTGCCTGCACGATCTTTACTTTCTAGACACCGAGCGGACGGTCGACAGCTTCAAAGACATGCTCTACACCCGACTAGGCAAAGGGATCTGTGAGCGTTTTCTGATCCCCTACAACGAGAAACTCTACGCGTGCGATCTGGACCGTTTGGATGCGGACGCCATGGGTCGGTTCTTCCCCCATGCGAAGGTCGACGACATCATCCGCAACTTTGTGACGCCGGACAACCAAAGTTACAACGCCGCATTCACCTATCCACGCGGCGGCGCCATCGAATACATCCGGGCCTTGCTGCACGATCTGCCCGACGAACGCGTCTCGCTCGGCGAGTCCTTGGTGGCACTCGACCCGGAAGCGAGGATCGCGACCACCTCAAAGCGAACCATTCAATACGAGAACGTCATCTCATCCATGCCATTTAATCGGCTCTTGGCCATGGCGAACGTTCCCCATGACTCGACCATCTATTCCGCCAACAAGGTCCTGGTCTTCAACCTGGGCTTTGATCGAAAAGGCCCGGAACAAGACCACTGGCTCTACATTCCCCACGCCGACATCTCGTTCTATCGCGTGGGCTTTTACGACAACATCTTCCACACAGACCGCATGAGCCTTTACATCGAAATCGGCTTGCCGAGCGACGCGGAGGTTGGGGATCTCAACCCCTGGCTAGAGCGTGTGTTGGCAGACTTAGAGACGCTGGGCATCTCCGAAGGCCACAAGCTGGTGTCCTGGCACTCGGTGGTGCTCGATCCCGCCTACGTGCACATCACCAAAGACTCGCAGACCGACGTCGCGGAGAAGAAAGCCTGGTTGGCAGAGCGCGGCATCCACTCCATCGGTCGGTACGGGAGCTGGACCTATTGTTCCATTGAAGACAACATGCTCGAAGCGCGCGCACTCGCCGAAGAGCTCGGCTGAGCCAAAGACGATTCCATGAACACCCACGACACCACCCCACCGAGTATCCCATTCAACGCGCCCGACTCCCTGCTCGACGACGGATTGCAGATGCTCCAGTCGTTGATCCGAATCGACACCACCAACCCTCCGGGCAATGAAGATGTGGCGGCCGACCAAGCCGCCGTGTGGCTCGAAGAGGTGGGCATCGGATCACAGACTCATGACGCTGCCCCCAGACGACGCAGCCTTAAGGCGGTCTTGGGGCCGGACGATGACGACGCCCTGGTGCTCTCGGCGCATCTGGATGTAGTGCCGGCGGACCCCGAACAATGGCGGTATCCTCCCTTCAGCGGCACCATCGCCGAGGACTGTGTCTGGGGCCGGGGCGCCATCGACATGAAACACATGGCGGCCTATGGCTTGGCCATCCTACGCCAACTGGCTCGTGACCAGAGTGTGCTCAAGCGGGGCGTTAAGCTGGTCCTCGTGGCCGACGAAGAGGCGGGATGTTCCTTGGGCTCCTTGCACATCGCGGAGCACAAACCCGACTGGTTGCGGGGACGAGTCGC
>CAUZBV010000589.1:0-2626 GCA_963578115.1 Myxococcales bacterium | reverse complement strand
AAAGGAAAACGTCGACGTCGCACGGGCAGGCTATGACCACGCATCGGACAACTTCAAGCCTTTCGAAGAGCCCCTGCCGATGACGGAAAACCCCAAAGCTATGCTGACGGGTAATATGGCTCTGGCGATGGGCGGTGTGGCGGCCGGGGTGAAATTTTACTGCGCCTATCCGATGAGCCCGGCCACCGGTGTCCTCCACTGGATGGCTCCACACGCCCGTGCAGCGAACATTATGGTGCGGCAGGTCGAGGATGAGATCGGTGTCATCAACATGGCAATCGGAGCCGCCCACACTGGAGTACGGGCGATGTGCGCCACCTCCGGCGGCGGCTTCGCTTTGATGACCGAAGGTCTGGGCATGTCGGCCATGATAGAAACCCCTGTTGTGGTGATCGACGTGCAACGCGGTGGCCCTTCCACCGGAATACCGACCAAAACCGAGCAAGGCGATCTCTGGCAGATGCTGGGTGCGGGTCACGGTGATTATCCCAGAGTCATCGCCGCGCCGACGACTGTCCTGGACTGTTTCAAACTCGTGCCTGAGATCTTCAACCTGACAGATCGGTTCCAGTGTCCCGGAATCATCCTGGGCGATCTGCTTCTCTCAGAGGGCACCGGCAGCGTGGAGCCGGCAAATCTCGACTTCGATGTCGAGATCGATCGCGGAGAGCTGATCACGTCCAGCAACGGATCCAATGGCTACAAACGGTACGCGATCACCGAGAGCGGTGTCTCCCCACGCGCCGTCCCGGGCGTGCCCCACCACACCCACATTGCTGCAACCGATGAGCACGACGAAGATGGGACGCTGATCAGCGACGAATTCACCGATCCGACCAAGCGGCGGAATATGATGGAAAAGCGCCAGCGGAAGATGGAGGGAATCGAGGCCGCGGTCCAACCTCCCAAACTGACCGGGAAGCCGGGAGCCGACGTGACACTTGTGGGTTGGGGTTCCACCGAAGGTGTGATCCAAGAGGCGGTCGAGCTACTCAAGGAAGAAGGAATCTCGGCGAACCAGTTACAGATCCGATGGCTGGTCCCCCTGCACGGAGACGCCATCGTAGAGATCCTCGGGTCCGAGAAGCACCCCATCATCGTCGAGAACAACTACAGCGGCCAGTTTGCGCGCTACCTGCGAAGTGAAACTAGTTACGTTCCCGACGGACACATTCGCAAGTACGATGGAGAACCCTTCATGCCCCATCACATCGTTGAAAGCGTGGTGGAGCAACTGGCGGGTAAAACGAATTTGTCCGTGCCGACGCACGAAATCAAAGTTTGAGGAGGACAACGTGACGACCACAATAGAACCCGAGCTGAAGATCAAGGATTTCAAGGGGCCGGTCGATCCAGATTGGTGTGCGGGCTGCGGTGACTTTGGAGTCCTGTCTTCCCTTCAAAAAGCACTTGTCGAACTCCAGATCCAACCGCACAACGTGATCACGGTGAGCGGAATCGGCTGCTCTTCCAACTTGCCCGGCTATGTCGAAACCTACGGCATGCATACACTGCACGGGCGGGCGCTGGCTGTCGCCACGGGAGTGAAGATGGCGAATCACGACTTGAACGTGGTGGTCACCGGTGGAGACGGAGACGGGTTTGGGATCGGTGGGAACCACTTCATTCACACGATGCGCCGGAACGTGGACCTCGTATACCTGGTCATGGACAACCAGGTATACGGACTCACCACGGGCCAGACATCGCCCACCAGCCGCATCGGCATGAAGACCAAGAGCATGCCGTTCGGCAACATTGAGGAACCCCTCAACCCGATGTCACTGGCGTTGGCTGCGGGAGCGACTTTTGTCGCCCGCGGGTTCAGTGGGGAGCCAAAACACCTGGTCGACCTGATCAAACAGGCATTTGCGCATAAGGGATTTTCGTTTATCGACATTTTCAGCCCCTGCGTCACCTATAACCACGACAACACCTATCCATGGTTCCGAGAGCGCGTGAAGAAGCTCGAAGACGAAGAAAGCTACGATCCATCCGACTGGCACGAAGCGATGCGACGAGCGTTGATCTGGGGCGACGAGATATTCATCGGGAAGTTTTTCCAGCGGACGGATCTTCCTTCGCTCGATCAGGCCGAACCGGTACTGGCCGCTGAAGGTCCCCTGGCCTACCAATCGGTCCAGCTAGATCCCGAGGTGACACAGAAATTTGTTGCGGAACTGATGTAGAGGGGGGACGGGCCTGGGACGCCAATTCCGCGAAGTCCTTCCTAGTCCATTCGCAGGCCGGCGAGAGGGTCCATCCGAGATGCTGATATGCCGGCAGAGCACAGGACACCAGAGCAACGCCGCCGACCAATGCTGCGACGCCGGCGTAGGTCGCGAGGCCCGTGACACCCACGCCGTAGACCACCGACGATAAGAAACGTGACGACCAGTAGGCTCCCACTGCGCCGGCGAACACGCCAAGCACGACAAGCCGCATTCCGCTACGCACAACGAACCAGCGCACCGATCCCGGGGCGGCACCCAGGGCCATTCGGATGCTGAGTTCTTCGCGCCGCTGGGTGACTGTATAAGACAACACCCCGTAGACACCCACCGAGGACAGACTCCAGGCCGCGCTACATGTTGCTCAGTACCGCGCGCGAGTTGCGGAGGGCCTG
>CAUZBV010000588.1:0-2632 GCA_963578115.1 Myxococcales bacterium | reverse complement strand
ATCGGTCACAGCCGAGGGCGGAACCGTGTCCGCTGTGGTGTCCGACGCGTTGTTGGAGATGGGGCTGACGTTGCCTGCGCTGTCGATGCTTCGAATGGCAAAATAGTAGGTGGTGACGGGGGCCAAGTTTTCCACGTGAACGGTTTCCACGGAGCCCGACGGGCTTGGCGTCGGGAGATTGGGAATCGCGGTTGCGTCGTCCCAGTTGACCGATGAGATGTGGCTGGTCGACATACGCATTTCGTACGCCGTAGCTTGTCCCTCTTGCCCATCGTCTCCTGGGGCCAACCACGACAAGGTGGCCGACGAACCGCTCACGGCCAGCACAGTCAAGTCTGTGATCGTGGATGGTGGAATGCCCGGTGTGGTCGCGCAAGCGGCGTTCGACATGTTGGACCAGTTGTTGGCGTCATCCACAGCTTTCAGCGCAAAGCAGTACGTGGTTTCCGGATCCAAGTCCGTGACATCGAGGCGTTCCAACGAACCAGCCATCGACGGGATGGGTGCTCCGTCCACCGGCTCGCTGCTGTCGAAGTTGTTTTCGTTGAGGTCATTTGGGCGCATGCGGATGTCGTATTGGGCCGCCACACCGGTGTCGCCGTCATCACCAGGAGCCGTCCAAGACAAGCGCATGGTCGTGTAATTGGTCGGGTCATCAAAGAGCGCTACTTCTGCCAAGGAAGCGTAATGAAGTCCGTTCCACACGTTGGTCTTGGTGATGACCAATCGGACTTTGTTCGCTTCCACAGCACCCAGGGCCCACTCGGACCAACCGGTGGGACTGACATAGTCAGATTCTGAAAGCACGGTGGTCCATGTGGGGTTGTCCGCGCTTTGCACATCGAGGTGGAAGTCCACCGGGAAGAGGTCTTGATAGGCATCGGCTGCCCGCATCCGGATGCGCCCCAGTGGATGGGATTGGCTCAGGTCGAAGACCAAGTACTCCTCGGTGGGTTGGGCGGTGCCGGCGCTGAGCCAGAGGGTGTCTTCCTGCCCGTCGATGGTGTTCTCGGCCGCTGTTTGCTCCGAGTATTCGCTGCTCGCCGAATCCAACGCCAATACCACAGGATCCGCATCGTTGGGATCCACGGGGCCTGCGAGCAATGACGTGGTGTCCGCCGGTGGGATGCCATCGGCCGTGCTGGCTTTCACGATGTTGGAGATCAGCGATTGATTCCCTTGTTCATCCAGCACTCGGATGCCCACGTAATAGAGGGTGTTGGGCTCAAGGTTGGCCATGACGAAGGATTCGGTGGCCCCGGAAGTCTTTGGCGCCGGGATGTTCGGGATCTGCGGCGCTGTGTTCCAATTGGCACCCGACAAGGGGGCGGTCAGGTATCGAATATCGTAGGCGCCCGCCGTTCCCTCGAGGCCATCGTCTCCTGTGGCGGTCCAGCCCAGGAGCAACTCGGTGGCCGACAGGGTCTCCCCCACAAAGTCTGCGATGGCGGCGGGCGCCACGCCGGGACTGTCAATGTGCGCGATGTTGGACAGTCCACCCATGTTTCCGGCTTCGTCGATGGCTTTGACCGCAAAGTAGTAGCTCGTCTCGTTGGCGAGTTGGGTCAGGGGTAGGACCTCGATCATCCCTGCCGGTTGGGGCAGGAATGAGTTGATGGGGGTGTCGCCGTCAAACGATTCTTCGGTGATCATCTCTTGACTGCTGCGCACATCGTACGCCGTCGCAGTGCCCGTCCAGTTGTCATCACCCGGTGCGACCCACGTCAAGATGGCGTCGCCGCCGCCTTGGCTTCCAAAAACTTCCAGCTCGCCCACTTCCACGGCCCCACCGAGCTCGCAGCCGTTCAGGTCTTTGCAAGGGACCGGGTGACGTTCTGTGACGTACAAACGCAGGTATCGGGAGTAGGTTACGGGTATCCACCATTCGTTCCAGGTCTGGGGTTTTGCCGGCAGGTTGCTTGCGCTCAGCAAGGTCTCCCAGCCCGCTCCGTCTACCGAACCCTGGATCTCGATGCTCTTGGGATAGGACGCTTGGTACCAGGCCAGTGTGGAAGGATGCATGCGGAAACGCCGCACAGGCTGCAACGAGCCCAGGTCGAGGACGGCCCACTCCGAGGTATCGGGCGTTGCCCACGAGCTGGCCCATGACGTGCTCGGATCGCCGTCCGTGAGCAAGCTCGCCTCAAAGCTTTGTTGCTGCGTGGAGTAGTCCGACACAGTCGCTGCGATGGGGAAGTCTGTCGTCCACACGGTGGCCGCCAGGTCGATGACGGCTGCGGGCGGTGTGGTGTCCGGACCCGATTGGGGGACGACCGCGACCAGGTTGGACAGGCCGCCGGACGCGCCAGCGTCGTCCACCGCTATGATCGCGAAGTAATAGAGCGTTCCCTTTTTCAACCCTTTGATGGTGGCGACCTCGGACGTGCCTGCGGGCGACGGTTTCTTCAAATTCGGGACCGATGTGGCGTCATCGAAATTCGCGGGAGTGATCGGGTCTTGGGAATAGCGCATGTCGTACGAGCTGGCTTGGCCTTGGTCTCCGTCGTCGCCCGGCGCTGTCCAACCCAGCACCGCTTTGTTGGGACCCACGTCCAGCGCGATGAGGTTGGTGATGACTGCCGGTGGAACCACTTGGGTTGTGCCCACGGCGATGTTGGATATGGGGGAACGA
>CAUZBV010000587.1:0-2642 GCA_963578115.1 Myxococcales bacterium | reverse complement strand
CGTGTGACAGTGTCCACTCCGGGGGCCACCGCCAACCACTTGTAGGCGCGGAGATGCTCCATGGACACGACAAATCGCTCCGGAGCCAACTCTTGTCCGGCAGCCTTCAACATCTCCACAAGCATAGTCAAGGGAACCACGGGGTACCGGTCCGTCACACTTTCCCAACCCTCGGGTTGCCGAAAGAAACAGTGATCGAGCAAGTCCGGGCATGTCTCTACAGACAAATGACGACGGAGGGCGACATCCTCGACTGGGCTGTCCTGGGATTTCCCAGCGGCATACGCCTGAACGACCGCAGCGCTTGCGTCGGCCACCTCGCGCAATACCCCCTGAAATTCGTTCAAGACCGGATCGGTGGTGTCCAACCCAGTGGCCAGGCCATCGAAAGGAAGACCCAAATCCAGTGGCTTGTCCAGGCGCACCAGGGGCACGCCGAGTGCCAACTGGATCCCAGCGTCTTTTTTCACCCCGACAGCGCCGCGGTCGGGATCGCCCAGCGCCACATCCAATCCGGAGACAAAGAGCGCAGTGCGAAGCCGCAAGAGTTGCTGCAACGCAGGCCGTCGGTCATCCACGGCCGATACCGCAAGATGAGGTTGGCCACGCAGGGTGTCGTTCACAAATCCTGTGAGGCTCCCAGGACCCACCTGAACGAAGACTCGGACGCCCTCGCTGTACAGATCCTCAATCACCCGACGGAATTGAACGGGTCTGATGAGGTGCTCGATGGCCAGCTTCCGGATAGACACCACGTCGTCGCCGTATGTCGTTGCGGTCGTTGCGGACCACAGCGGGATGGACGGCGGCTGAATGGGAAGGGATTCAAAGTGTTTTTGATGGGGGGCCACATAGTCGGCAAAGAGCGGAGAATGAAATCCTGACCGAAAGGGCAGCTCCTGACAGAGAACGTGCTCCGTCTCCAAACGCTCACGCGCTTGGGCGATTTGTGCCTCGGTCCCACACAAGATCACTTGATGTGGGCAGTTGTCGTGCGAGATGGCGATGTCGCTCCGATCGTCTATGGCAGCGAGGGCCCTGTCCGCCCCACATCCCACCGCCAAGAACGACACGCCTGGAACGTTCAGCGTTCCGGGGACCAGAGACTGTATAAAATCGCTGACTGCGTCTTGGGGGATCATTCCGCTGGTGATCATGCCGGTCCATTCCCCAATGCTGTGCCCAGCGATCACATCGGGCACAATCCCATCGTTCATCAAGACATCGGTCAGCATGCGTTCCAGCTGAATCAGCGCAAACCCTTGGCTCTCTAGATCACCCACATGCACTTCTGGAAGCGCCGGCAAGCCCATCGCGTCGATTAGATCGTCGACGTTGGGCTGAAACACGGCCTCCACGCCTGGATAGAGAAACGCGAGTCGGCCCTCTCCACACAAGGGTGCATCGGGCTCGTACCAGATCCCGTTCCTGCCGGTGCTTCGTCGACCTTTCGAGATCATTGTGCGCGCCTTGGCGAGCCGTTCTTCGTTGGGATCGTGAATAGCGAGGCGACAACACCCCGCCTCTGTGGAGGCTGTGGTCCCCTTCAGGACGTTCAATAGCTCTTCAGGGCTCGGGGCCGTCCACGTCCCCACGAAGGGAGGGCCAGGCTCCGCAAACGAAGGAATCAGTGCGGCAGCACGAATGATCTCGCCGTGCGATTCCAGCACCACATGAGCGTTGATGCCGCCGAACCCGAAGGCGTTGACTCCTGCGCAGCGTAGGGGTTCGGTCCACTCTTCTTTTTCAGTAATGACCCGAAAGCGTGTTTCATCCAGCAGCGCGTGGGGTTCGTTGCAATGGAGCGTGGGCGGTAATATGCCATGATGCACAGCCAAAGCCGCCTTGATGAAGCCCGCGATCCCCGCGGCGGGCATGGTGTGTCCGATCATGGATTTGACTGAGCCCAAGCCCGCGCGCGCCCCATTGTGGGCGGGTCCAAAAACGCGCTTTAGCGTCGTTAATTCAGCAGCGTCTCCCACCGGCGTGGCGGTGCCGTGTGCCTCGACGAGGCCAACGCTTTCGGGGTCCAGTCCGGCGTCCTCCCAGGCTGTTTTCAGGGCCATGACCTGTCCATCTACCCCGGGCACCATGAGACTCGACTCTCGTCCATCGCTGGAGACACCTACCCCACGAATCACCGCATAAATTCGGTCACCGTCGCGCTCGGCATCCGCGACCCGCTTGAGCACCACCACACCGAGGCCTTCCCCAATGAGCAGTCCATCGGCGTGTTGATCAAAGGGACGGATTTGCTCGGATCGACTGAGCGCACCCAGCTGGCAGAACACACTCCAAAAAGCCACATCGTGGCTCAGGTGAACGCCCCCTGCCAACACCAAGTCGCATCGTTTTGAGCGCAGGTCACGTACCGCATGATCAATGGCCAAAAGCGAACTGGCGCAGGCCCCATCCACCGTGTACGACGGTCCCTTGAGGTCCAAGCGATTGGAAATGCGCGACGCCGTGAGATTCGGAACCAATCCAATGGCGGTGTCCGGACCATACGCCCCCAACTTGCCTTGAAATTGGGTCTTGACCGCTTGGAGGGTCTCGTCGTCAAGGTGAGGCACCAACTCGTTGAGCGCGTTGACCAACTGTTGCGCCGTTCGCACATGTTGCTCCAAGCGAGTCATTCCGGC
>CAUZBV010000586.1:0-2643 GCA_963578115.1 Myxococcales bacterium | reverse complement strand
CTCATGCGGAGCAAGGGCATATCCGGCCTACCCGTGGTAGAGGGTGGCAAACTAGTGGGCATTTTAACACGCCGTGACCTGCGTTTTGCGACAGACGAAGATCGCCTGGTATCGGACCGCATGACTCGTGATGTGGTGACCGCGCCGCGGGGAATCACCTTGGAAGAGGCCAAGGAACTTCTGCGACATCACAGGGTGGAAAAGCTGCCCATGGTCGAGGAGGACGGCGCCCTGTACGGGCTCATTACCGTCCGAGACATCGACAAGAGCCGAGATTACCCGGATGCGGCAAAAGACGCCCAAGGTCGGCTTTTGGTGGCCGCCGCCGTCGGGATAGGCGATGCGGGTATGGAGCGTGCCGATGCGTTGGTTGCCGCCCAGTGCGACCTCGTGGTGGTCGACACGGCACACGGCCACTCACGCGGCGTGATCGATTCCGTCCGCAATCTCAAGGAACGCTGGCCGGATCTGCAAGTCGCGGGGGGCAACGTCGCCACAGCCGACGCCACACGCGCGCTCTTTGAAGCCGGCGCCGATGCGGTCAAGGTCGGCATTGGCCCCGGATCCATCTGCACCACGCGGATGGTGGCGGGAGTGGGTGTGCCCCAATTTACCGCCATTCAACAGTGCGGTGAGGTCGCCCGGGAATTTGGGCGCCCGATCATCGCGGATGGCGGGATCAAGTTTTCGGGAGACGCCGTCAAAGCTCTCGGGGCGGGCGCCCACACGGTCATGATAGGCAGCTTGTTTGCGGGCACGGACGAGGCACCAGGCGAAGTGGTGCTCTACCAAGGACGCTCCTACAAAGTGTATCGCGGCATGGGCTCCATTGGCGCCATGAAAGATGGTTCCCGAGACCGGTATTTCCAAGACTCGGTCGAAGATCAAAAGCTCGTGCCCGAGGGCATTGAAGGGCGCGTGCCCTACAAAGGCCCCGTGGCAGAGAGCATCTATCAGCTCGCTGGTGGTCTACGCAGTGGTATGGGCTATGTCGGTTGTCCGGAACTCCCCATCCTGCACGAACGTGCTCGATTTGTTCAAATTACTGCGGGCGGCCTGGCCGAAAGCCATGTCCATGATGTGATCATCACCAAGGAAGCCCCCAATTACAATCGTTGACGGAGCCCCACTGTGACAGCACCGCACCAGCGTGTTCTGATCCTCGACTTCGGTAGTCAAACCACACAATTGATTGCTCGCCGCGTGCGGGAGGCTCGTGTGTATTCCGAGATCCACCCTTATTCGTGGGGGATCGATCACGTCAAAGCGTTTGAGCCGAACGCGATTATCCTGTCGGGCGGACCGGCCAGCGTGTACGACGACGACGCGCCGATGCCCGATTCCGAGATATTTGACCTGGGATTGCCGATCTTGGGCATCTGCTACGGCATGCAGGCCATGACGGTGCATGCCGGTGGCCGTATCGAAGCCAGCCCAACCCGTGAATTTGGTCGGTCCCACATCACGATTCAAGACACGACCCGCATTTTCCAGGGGTTTGAGACCGACACCCCAGAACAGGTGTGGATGAGCCATGGGGATCGTTTGATCGACCTGCCCGATGGCTTCTCAGTCACCGCCGTCACCGACAACAAGATTCCTGCAGCCATTGCACATGCCACACAGCCTTGGTTCGGCGTGCAATTTCACCCGGAGGTGGTCCACACGCCGCGAGGCGCCCAATTGATTGAGCGTTTCTTGTTCGATGTATGCGGCCTCAGCCCCTCCTGGAACATGCACGCGTTCGTGGAAGAGACCGTCAAGGATATGAAGGAGCGCATTGGCGACAACAAGGTCATCTGTGGCCTCTCTGGCGGCGTGGATTCAGCGGTGACCGCCGCTCTCTTGCACCGGGCCATCGGCAAACAACTGTATTGCGTGTTCGTAGACAACGGTGTGTTGCGACTCCATGAAGCCGAACAAGTCATGCGTACGTTCCGAGACGAGTTGAAGTTCAACCTCACCGCAGTGGATGCCGGCGAAGAGTTCTTTGCGGTCCTCAAAGGCGTCACCGATCCGGAAGAAAAACGAATTCGAATTGGACACAAGTTCATCGATATTTTTGAGAAGGCAGCCGCGTCCATCACGGATGTAAAGTATCTGGCCCAAGGCACGCTCTACCCAGACGTGATCGAGTCCGTCTCGGTGCGCGGCGGCCCGTCGGCCACCATCAAGAGCCACCACAACGTCGGCGGACTTCCGGCACGGCTCGGGTTTGAGCTCGTGGAGCCCCTTCGAGAGCTCTTCAAAGACGAAGTGCGCGCCGTAGGCCGTGAGCTGGGGCTACCTCATGACGTCTTGGAAAGGCAGCCCTTCCCTGGCCCCGGTCTTGCCGTGCGCATTTTGGGTGAGGTCACTCCGGAGCGGGTGAATGTTTTGCAACAGGCCGACTACATCA
Source organism: Myxococcales bacterium (assembly GCA_963578115.1). Lineage (GTDB taxonomy): Bacteria > Myxococcota_A > UBA9042 > CAUZBV01. The sequence goes on along the minus strand of CAUZBV010000586.1, from coordinate 245 downwards.
CCCAAGAAGAATTGCACAAGCACGAGTGGGTCTCGGAAATATGGCAGTCGTTTACTGTGTTGCTTCCAGTGCGCACCGTGGGTGTCATGGGAGACCAGAGAACCTACGAAAATGTCGCCGCGGTACGTGCCGTCAGCTCATTGGATGGCATGACAGCGGACTGGTATCCCATTCCTCACGAGGCGTTGCAGACCATATCCAACCGGATCATCAATGAGGTGTCCGGGGTGAATCGTGTGGTGTAT
>CAUZBV010000585.1:0-2646 GCA_963578115.1 Myxococcales bacterium | reverse complement strand
AAGACAGCGGGCTCAAACAGGGTGTTGAGCAAGAGAAGTTTCTCGTCAATCCACGCCTGTTGATCCCCTACATCCATCAAGAAGACCCAACGGATCCCATACTGTCGGGTGTCCGGCGGTGCGGTGTAGAGCGTGTCGCACAGGAGGGTTAACGAAGGCGTGATTTGGCTGGACGTGAGCGCTCGACGGCAATCCCACCAGGTTGGGAGATCCTCGGAGGGCGGGGGGGGTGGCCCTTCATCCGGGGGCAGCGCCGTGTCCGTGGCGTCCTCTGTTGGGGTTCCATCGGGGACGAGGACCGTGTCTTCACCGTCCGCCGTGTCGGGTTCGGTGGCATCCGCCGAGTCTGGGATCGCCGTGTCTGTGGGTGGGCCGCTGTCCTTGATAGCCCCTGCCGGGCTGTCGTTGGTACAGCTTTGCACCAGGATGAGTGCGATGGGCAGCAACATCGGAAATCGTGTGCGCATGAACAATTGCCTCCAGTCAGGCGAACCTGACGCCGGTCAGGATATCACAACCGAGGATGGATCCGGGGGAGGCCTAGAAGAGGTTCCGGGCCGATCGTGCGAGCCACAGTTTCATGCGTCCCATGAAGTGGCCACGCTCTGTAGCCAGATACTTTTTTCGATAGGCCTCCGTGAGCGACACGGTGGTCCGGAGATCATCGTCAAATCCGTGTGCCATGGCCATGATGATGCTGGGATCATCGGTCCACACGACCGACTCTGTGCTGTATTCTTGGCCTCGTACATCCAGGTTGTCACTGCCCAGAAAGGTCTTCTGCGTTGCGGATTGTCCCGCGTCAAAGATCCCGCCCTTTCGATGGAAGGTGGCTTTTCGACTCCAAATCCGAACGTCCACACCGTGCTCGAACAAGGACCCGCCGGGGGTGATTTCATTGGCGTCATATTTGTGAAAGACGCTCAGAAGCATGGCGGAGAAGATCAGGTTGTCTTCGTCCAGCGATTCGGGGGAGTTGGTGATGATCGTGACCTTGACCCCACGTTTTCGGGCACCGATGAGCGCTTGGGCGAACGCGTGGGCGGGGACGAAATAGGGGGCATAGAGTCGGATGCTGTGCTTGGCTTCTTGAATGGACTGGATGTACGTGTCCAGGATGGGACGTTGATCGGTGCTGACCGGGCGTCCCATGACCCCGTAGATGGTGGAGTGCCCCGGTGTGGGAGCCTCGTCCACCGTGCACGGGACCATTCTGTTCAACCCATAGTGTTTCTTCCAAAAGGCCTGCATGAAGGGAGCGTTGGGCCTGGGTGCCCCGACTCCGGAGGGACGGTATCCAATGTCCTGGCTCACCACTCGCGTCCAGGATTTCTGAAATTGATTGTGGTACCAGCACGCAGCGGGTCCTTCGATGTGGATGTCCAAGTCATACCACTTGCCTGACCGTGCGCTGGCCATGTGATAGTGATCGCCGATGTTACTGCCGCCGGTCAGCAAGACCTTGTGGTCCACAATGAAGAGTTTCTCGTGTCGAACCTGCATGAGGTAACGGAGGTCTTCTTGGCGCGGTCGGTAGAACACGATGGATGCACCGCATCGGATGAGATCGTGGGCACCAATCCGACCTTTGCCGGACCGGAAGAGGCCGTTTTCGGTGCGCAGTCGCTTGGCGATGCCCAACTTGAGCTCTTTGGAGCCGTAGTTCTCGACGAGGATCTTCACTTCGAGCCGGCCATCGGTCTCCCGAATGCGCCGGCAGACAGCGTCCACCAGCGAGAGACCCACGTTGTCGTTCTTCCACGCATACGCCGAGATATACAGGGATCGTTGGGCTTGCTGTACCAGGGACCACCGCTCGTGGTCCATCTGTTCTCCCGAGCGCACCAAGTGCAGTTTGTGGCCGGGCAGCGGTCCCGAACGGTCTTCCCACGTGGGAGCCTCGTAGAGCCACCCTTGCTGGGAAGGAGGTGCATCCGGCGCGGGCGTCGCGGAAGGGAAAATACTGTCGATGTCCGCCAGAAGCGCCTTGGCCTTGTGTTTTTCAAACAATTGTTCGGGGGCCAAGGCCGGGATTGCGTCCAGTGGGGTGTCCAACACAGCCTGCAATTGCTCTTTGAAGAGCGTCCGATCGCCCAACTTCGGAGCGAGCAGCTCGGCCATCAACACGCGGGTAGACAACATGGTTGGGTTCGCGGTGATGGCGCGCTCAAAGTGGGCGCGGCTGCGGGCGAGGTCTCCGGTGGGGAAGGGGATCTTGCTGTAGTACGCTCCCAAGAATCGATCGGCCGCGTGGAAGTGAAATGTCGAATCCAGTCTCCGGACCCGCGCCATCAGATCGCGGAGTCGTTTCCGGTGTTCCAGCACAACAATCACGCTCTCGGACAACCCGTATTTCCCCAGGGCGCGCGCGTAGGCGTAGACGGCCGGGACGTCTCGGTTGCGCAAGAACTGGATGGAGTTCTCAAAGGGTTCCCGGGAACACACCGACTCGCGGAACATGGGATTGCCGATCATCAAGGCCCGCTCTGCGGCGTCGGTTGCTCGACGAAATGCTTTTCGGGAGCGTCGGTGCTGGTTGCTGATGCGCAGGGGACCGTCGGCCCAGAGATACAAGGCGTTGGCTAGTCTCAGATGGTTCGCTACCTTCTTGGGCGCGATGGTCGTGGCGGTCTGCCACTGGGCGAT
>CAUZBV010000584.1:0-2652 GCA_963578115.1 Myxococcales bacterium | reverse complement strand
CCAACGAATTTCCGATACCCTGCACTCTTCGCCCCACTGATGGCTCAAACCGAGTCGCGATCATAGTCGAGACCCCCGGGTTCCTCAATGCGGACAAGGCAAGGAAGCGTCACGAATCCGAGGGAACCCACAAAAAAAACCGACGAGTCTCCTCGCCGGTTTCCTGGTGGGCGTTACTGGGCTTGAACCAGTGACTTCTGCCGTGTGAAGGCAGCGCTCTCCCACTGAGCTAAACGCCCAATTGCGGTGCCGGAATCTATCCGCCTCCACAGCGACTGTCAACTGAAAGACCATGCAATGTACTTATGAATCGGCGGCCAAGAGAGCACCCGCCAAATACAGTGAACCGGCGACCAATACAGGACGCCCCAATTCTCTGGCGGCCGCAAGTGCCGCATGTGGATCCGCCACCACGCGAACGTCGTGATGCCCTCGGTAGTGGGCCGCCACTTCGTCGGCGGGCAATAGACAGGGAACACTGGTACACCACACTGTCCCCGCATGCGGAGTCAATCGCTCAGCCATGGCCCGAATGTTTTTCCGAGGCCCCGCTCCGAACACCAAACTGAAACCCGGACTCAGCCCCACCTTTGGCAACGACCGGATGAGGGACGAAACCGCCGCCGGATTGTGTGCACCATCCACCCAGACAGGCGGATCATCCGACAAACGCTCCATACGCGCTCGCCACCTCACCCGCTCTATCCCCATGGAAATTGCACTCTCTGGCAGGCCCAGCTTGCACGCGATACCCGCCGCAACAGCCACATTCCGAACTTGATGGACCCCGGGCAGTGTGGGCGCCGGCAAACGCATTGTGCCTACGCCGTCCAACGTAACAGACATCCCTTGGGCGGTGCACCGGTACCGCAAGTCACGCCCAACCAGCGCACCTTTGGGGCAGAGGTGGTGAAGTCGTGGGGGCAGCGCGTACACGCCGTCACCAGCAGGTCGGCAGATGGCCAACTTCTCCTCCGCAATGTGCCGAAGTGTCGGGCCCAGCACATCCATGTGATCCCTCGCAAGCCCCGTTAGCACAGCGTGGGTGGGCTGCACCACGGCCGTCGCGTCCCGAGCGCCGCCCAACCCCACCTCAAGAATTTGCAGATCCACCGCCTCTTCGGCGAAATGCACCAGCGCAAGGGAAGTCAACGCCTCAAAAAAGGACAGCGCCACATTCGACTCTTCCATGTCCTTCAACAAACGATCCCCGAGCGCATCAAAGGTGGCCCAATCCATGTCCTCATCGTTCAATCGAAAACGCTCGGTCACCCGAACCAAGTGAGGGCTGGTAAAGAGACCCACTCGAAGGCCCGCAGCGGTGGCCGCCGCCGACACGTGAGCGGCGACGCTCCCTTTGCCGTTGGTTCCCGTGATGACCAGAGTGCGTGGCACCCGAAGTTGTGGGTGTCCCAGCCACTCCATGAAGGCGTGGATTCGCTCCAGGCCCAAGCGAATACCGCTGGACTCCAGCGTGAGAAATCGTTGGTAGGTTTCGTTCAGAACAATCCTGCCGTATTCCTTGGCACGAGACAATCTCGTGCGGGAGCAGCATGCGGCAGAGGATGGGATTTGTGCAAGTCCTTTGGACTGCAAATTAGATCAGCGCGTCTTCCAGTGAGAGCGTCTCGGTCTCGCCCTGGCTATCAAAACCCAAGAGATCGGCCACGTATTGCTCGTACAACGCTCGCTCGCGAGGCCAAAGATGCTTGAACGCACGAAAGGAGCGAATCTGGTCGGGAAGTTCGAACTCGATCCAGAGGAAACGTCCGCCGCGCATGTCCGCAGGCGTTCGACGAAGGGTCATCCCTGTAAATCCGACATCCACGGCCCAGGTTAAATGGGCTTCACGGCTGGACACGATTTCCGTTACGAGCAACGCGGGCTTGTTGGCAACGGTCGGGTCAATGGGCTCTAATAGTGCTGGTTGTGCAGACATACTTCCTCCTGAAGTCGATCCAGCACGATGCTAGGACCGGCCCGGGGAACCGTCAAAAAAATCGCCAAGAAAAATCCGATCTCGTACACGCCACGATCGAGGACCTGCTTGCAACCAAGAACCCGATCTACTTATTCTATTGGACATGTGGACCTGGAAAAAGACTGTCCTCCTGATGACCACCCTGGGGTTCGTGACCCTGAATCTAGTGGGATGCGGCGACTCGCCCTCGGAGCAATCAACGACACCGGGCGATTGTCGCCCGGTCGACCACCCGTGGGATCCAGCTACAGAATCCATTCGTTTGCCCTGCGAGCCCACCCACGAGGCATGCGATGGCGTCGACAACGACGCCGATGGCATCACGGATCCGCATTGCGGGACAATGGACTGCACAACCGACGCAGATTGCTCATCGGGTGGGCTCGTTCCAGATGTGGACTGCAATCCACACACAGACGAGGGACCGAAATGCAGCCAAATCGATGGCGTCGATCCCAAAGGAAAGCCCAAAGGATGCTGGGGCATGCTCTGTCCGCCGGGGCTCAAGTGCGTGGAGGGAGACTGCTACGAGCCCGGAACCTTGGGCCCGGGAGAGCCGTGTAGCACCGGCGAAGACTGCCCCATCCACGCCGGGTGTATCCCCATGGAAGAGGCTCAATTTGACACGGCCGTGTGCACGTACTTTTGCCATGACATACCGTGTCCGGATG
>CAUZBV010000583.1:0-2685 GCA_963578115.1 Myxococcales bacterium | reverse complement strand
GACCCACGTCGCTGCATTGGTTTGCGCCCCGCGCTCTTCCATCACTCGGTCGTATTCCCCTTCCGGGTGGTGGGTCGTTGCTTTGAACATTAAATGTTCAAACAAATGGGCCATGCCGGTACGACCGGGCTTCTCGTGACACGAACCCACGTTAAACCAGCTGTGATACGACACGACCGGGGTGGCAGGATCACACACGACGAGCACATTCAACCCGTTGCCCAACCGAAATCGCCGAAGGGTTCGATGCCCACGCAATGGGTGGTCATGGATGAAATCGACGTCGGCGCCAGGCGCATGTGCGTTTACTTGGCGCAACACCGCTTGAACATCGAAACCATCTGGATTGGAACCCATTTGGATGTTGGTCACCAGCCCCCCTTTTTCCAGAAATCGAATGAGTTACGTGACGGCATTGTGGCACAGATCGATGATGCTTGGCGAGCCGAGCCCCTGAGGGCAAATCACTCCCTCGAAGCCAACGGCTGTTCGTCTCACAGCCGGCACCCCAAATAATTGCTTAACTCTCTCCTCAATGGCTCGATACAAGCAATCGTGAGCGACCGATCCAAAACGGACATCTACCATCGGGTTACCGAGTTGTGGGAAAAGCGTCGAATGACGGAGCTTGCCAAAGCCAACGCGGACATGGGCAAAGCCCAGGGCGAATTGGACGAAGTGCTTGGCAAACATCAATCCGACGTGGACAACGTACGCGACCAAGTACAGAACGAACGGGTATCGGGCGCCGACCTCGCCATGCTCAGCGACGCACTCGTCACCGGAAGCAAGAGCGTCTCCGAGGCGACCGAAACCGTCACCAACTTGAAAGAGCCGCTAAATGAAGCCCGCGAGGCCCTGTTGAAGTCCAGTCGCAAGCGGAAAGTGGCCGAAAAACAAGCCCACCGCAAACGCCGCGAGAGGCGGCGACACCAACATCGTCGTATGGAACAATTGATGAACGAGCTCAATCAACTGCGTCTTGCTATCGCCGAATAACGTCGTCCTCGCAATCGAACCCGACGCATCAGTCCCGTAGTGGATGAATCGCGCTGGCTTTGACAACCACCCAAACAGGCATTTGCTCGGAGAGCTCAAGCGTCTTCACAGCCTCGAGGGAGAGACGAGCCACCCATTCATCGTTGTTCGTAGACATTCGTACGTACCCGACTTCGTGATCCACGTGGATCCCCAGGATACGCCCAGGGATACAATTGCGCGCCGACAGGCCCGAAGGCTCTTGAATGGCCACGATCACGTCCTCGGCCCGCACACCGACGTGCAGGGACCGGCGCTCCGCTTTAACAATCGCGTCGGACACAACGAGGACCGTCCCGTCCTGGGTCGTTACACTTCGGCCATCCCCATCCTCCGGAACAAACACGGAGAACCGATTCTCAGCGCCAATATTGACCGCAATCGACAGCGCTTGGCCCTCTGTAAACACATGCGCCGGCGCTCCCTCGATCACCACGCTGCCAGCGTCCAGTACCGCCACATGCCCGGCCAGCTCCCGGACTGCGTTCATGTCATGGCTCACGACGATCATGCGCATGTCTGTTTGGTCACGCAGCGAACACAAGAACGTCAGCACCCGATCGCGAAGTTCGGCGTCCAAGGGCGCAAAAGGTTCATCCAAGAGCAAGAGGGACGGCGCACGGAGAACAGCCCGAGCCAACGCGACCCGTTGTCGTTCCCCACCGGACAACCCCTCCACGTCGCGGCTCAGAAGTGGGCCCAACGCCAACGCGTTGGTCACGTCCTCAAACCGGTCTACCCCATCCCCTGGTCCGCCAAAGAGCATGTTCTGACGCACCGATAAATGAGGGAAGAGCGCCGCCTCTTGGGGGGCCCAGCCCATATCTCGCCGAGACGGCGGCACAGAGCAGACCCCTTTGTCGTCATGAAAGTCGCGCCCATGGATGGTGATCGTACCTTGTACCTCGGGCCGCAAGCCGGCGACGGCCTCCAGAATGGTGGTTTTGCCCGATCCGCTGGGACCAAACAAAGCCAGTACGGGTGTGTTCCAGCGCATTCGCGCTCGAATGCACGTCGCGCCATAGTCCACTCGCAGATCGATGTGTGAACCACTCATGCGCGCCTCCGCAGCCAGCCTTCTGCGATCCATGTGGACACAAAGGCCAGCACAATGGACACACCAATGAGCGACAACGCCGTCGCATCATCCCCATTGTCAAAACTCGAATAGATCCCCAATGCCAGGGTCGTGGTCTCCCCGGGAATGTTTCCCGCAACCAATATGGTCGCGCCAAACTCGCCGATCCCCCGCGTGAACGCCAAAACCAGTCCATAGGCGACCCCCCGCTTGGCGAGGGGCAATGTCACGGCAAAAAACACCCGGAGTCGCGACGCACCCAACGAGGACGCCACCTGCTCAAGGCGTTGGGGCACCTCGCCAAACGCCGCCTCACTGGCTCGAACCAGCAGCGGAAAACTCATGACCGCGGCGGCGATGGCCGCTCCCCACCACGTAAAGACGATCCGTACGCCCAACGACTCGTTAAGCCATGCCCCCAAGACACCGTTTTGGCCCAAGAGAAGCAATAACGCGACGCCCACCGCAACCGGCGGGAGGACCATGGGCAGCATCACGAGCGTTTGCACGACACTCTTCCCCCGAAAGGAACGTCTCGCCAATAGGTACCCCATTGCGATACCCAACGG
>CAUZBV010000582.1:0-2685 GCA_963578115.1 Myxococcales bacterium | reverse complement strand
AGAATCTTCGAGTCATCACAATCTCCCGCGGTTTGGGACACGTATTTGCCAGTGGGTTGGCAAAAACATCCGGATTTGGAGCCGTCACCAAATCCGTCCGAATCGTCGTCTAAGAAGTAGACAATGCATTTCTGGCTGTCTTGTGGATCGATGACGTCGTCGCAGTTGTCATCTTTGCCGTTGCATGTTTCGGTGCCTTCCGGGTGCACGAGGGCTGCCAAATCATTGCAGTCGCCTCCCACCAGCGCAGTAAAGTGTCCCGTCGGTTCGCACAAGCACGCCGAGGAGTTGCTGGCACCATAGTCGTCGTTGTCAATGTCCTCATAGAAAATAGTGCACCCGTCCGCATTGGTCTCGTCGGTTTTTCCGTTGCAATCGTTGTCAATATTGTCACCACACAACTCCAACCCTGGGATCGCCGCACTGCACTTCAGTCCATTGAGCCCCTCACACTTTTTGACACCGGTGCATTTTCCGAATTCGTTCTCTTCTTCACAGGGTGCGCCGTCGGTACCGTCGTCGATTTGCCCATCACAGTCGTTGTCTTTTCCATCGCAGATTTCCTGGCTGGGGACTTTGGCATCGCACTCGCTCCAGCCCCCGGGACCGCTGCACTTTTCCAAGCCATAGCACGTTCCAAAGTTACTCTTGTTGTAGCAGGGTTCCTCTGCACCTAGAAATGGGCCGAAGCAAATGCACGATCCTCCTGTGGGATAACAAAAGTTGTCGTCTTCGCTTTCACTGGCCTTGCATGCGTATCCCTGAGGGCAGGGCGCATCGGCATGGCAACTCCGGGTGCAAAATTGGCCTTCGTCTTTGAGCACTTCGCAGCTTGTGTCTAGCCCAGTGCTACAGTCGGAATCCGAAATGCACGTGGCACACAGGTCGGTTTTTGTCGGCATGCAGATGAAGGTCAGGTCACCGCCCCCTTGGTTGATCTCTTCGCAGCTCCAGCCTTTGGGGCATTCTTCGATACACGCGGATGTGCATTTCTTGCCATTGGCGGTAGTGATGCAATAGGTCGACTCGCAGTCCGTATTTTCGTCACAGGGATCGCCAAAGTCCTTGTTGACAGGGGCGTTGCTGTCTTCTTCTATGTTGTCGGGGTGTACGCCCACATCAAATTCCGAATCGATGACTTCCACGTCGGTGACGTCGGAGACTTCCGTGTCCAGCGAGTTTCCATCGTCGTCCACGACGTCAATTGTCTTTCCTTGGGGGCCGGAGTTTCCACATCCCAAAGCGAGCAGGGCGAAAGATACCCCAAGAAGTGTTCCACCGATGTTACGAGGGTTCAGCACAGTCCGTTCTCTCCCAATTCAGTCTACCAGCCTCATCACCGGTCAAGCACTCGAATCATAGTTGTCCGGCTGGTGGGTCCCAACGAGGGTGACGCCAATTATACAGAATTTTGCGGGTTACTGCTAGGAGGGACATCGACTATTGACTGTACGTGGCGGCTACGATGTCGATGTTTTTCAGTGTGGGTGCCGATTTGTCGGAACCGGCCAACAAGAGCACTTCGACTTGCGCATAACGACCTACAATGGTGCCGAAGTTGTTCAGGTTAACGCTGGGATCGTTGGGCGGGAAGGGCCCAAAGTAGGGTGTCCACGGGGCCGAATCGAGTCCACCTTTGGTGTTGGCGGCACGGACTCGAAGTTTGCTGGAAGAGTCCGAGGGTGTTTTCACCGTGATGGAAACTTTCATCCATTGCGTGGTCACGCCACTCCATCCCTCAAATAAGTGGCGGTAGGTCCCTTGTGGGGCCACCACCGTCTTTTGTTGGAACCCCGTCATGTCGCTGTACGTGTACGGGTGGGAGCCAGTCGATGTCTCAAACATCTTGGTCATGTTGCTGGGATCGATACGCGTGGCGGACGACGAGCTGTAATTGATGGCCCAGACTTTGCCGTCAAAGTCCACGGCCATGCCGATGGGATGATGCCCACCGCCCAACGAGAGTGAGCCCTCTACGTTCATGTTGTTGACGTTGATCTTGCTGACAATGTTCGATGAATCACTGGCCACAAAGACATGGCCGTTGGTGTTCGCAGCCATGCCGCGGGTGTGCGGCGGCAGGCTGACCGTACTCCAGCCGTGGGTCTTCGGGTCAAATCGCTTGACGTTATTGCACGAATAGTTGGCCAGCCAGATGCGCCCATTTTCGTCGATGGTCATTCCGTAGAGAGACACGCATCCCGGCGGTTTGAACTGCTGAACATTGCCGGTGTCGGGGTCGATGCGGACCAAATGGCCACCACCGCGGCCACTGACCCAAATGATGCCTGCTTGGTCGAGCCCCAATCCATAGGGGTTGTTGGGGATGTTGATGCTCTTGATCGTGTGACCATCATCTCGGTGAAGAAGATGGAGCGTTTTCTGGCTCCACATGCCCACCCAACCGTTGTCGTCTTTGTCCACACCCATGGATCGGGCAACGCTGCCGCCCGGCGCGACCGTCCACAGGACACATTCATCTTGTCCCTGCGGCAAGGGATTGGAGTTGGTGGACGTTTCAATGTTGTTGTTGCCGTTCTTGTCCACGCAATCCAGCGTGTTCAGCATGACCTTGGCCACCCGTCCATCGCCACGACAGGCAATCCAGCTGTTTCCTTGGGAATCAACCGCCGTTCGGGATGGATCATTGCAGACCTTATAACGGGCGACCTCTTGGCCGCTCTC
>CAUZBV010000581.1:0-2687 GCA_963578115.1 Myxococcales bacterium | reverse complement strand
CGATGGATCGCTACTACGAGCTCAAGAACTCGCGCGAACAAATGGGGATTCGATTGGCGCAACGTGAGCGCCGTATTCATCGGTGGGACACGCAGGCTGAGAAACGCGACTTGTGGGATATGCGGGCTCGTCATGGCCAGATGGAGCTGGTGGTCAGTCAAGCGTTTAGTGAAGCAGTAAACCACTTCCACCGGGTTTTGGGACTGCTCCCCGAACAGGCCCAGAGTCGTGCGGCCTTGGCCAAGATGTTTTTGACCCGCCTGAAAGACGCGGAAGATGTCTACAATTACGCCGACATGATCTACTTCGGTGATCTGGTCCTTCGATTCAACGACCCAGACCATGGTGGCCCCTTGAAAAAGGGCAACGGTATGTTGACAGCCCGGTCGTTTCCCGAAGGTGCCGATCTGGTGCTCTTTGATTTTACCAAGGGTGTCCCCGATACGCGTCTGGAGAGTGGTCTGTCTTTGGGAGCGGCTCCGATTTCAGACTACTCGCTCGCAACGGGTTTGTATCTCATCGTCGCAAGAAAAGACGGATACCGCGACGATCATGTCCCCATCTTTGTTCGCCCCGAGTTATCCACCGTGGTGACCATGGGATTGCAGCCTTGGGCGTCCGAGGAGAAGATGGTTGGACGCGCAGGTGAACTGGATGTTTTGCGATTTAACTTCGAGCGTACGGTGGAAAACCGAGAAATGCGCCGTGTTCGCCTATCCGGATCAGCGGGTTCTGGGAAAAACCGTCTTCTGAACGTGTTCTTTGATTACCTGGAAGACTTGATTGATCCGGTTTGGTTCTTTTTTGCCGAGTGCCATGAGCAGCACGTGCTCATTCCATACGGTGCGATTAGCGAGTGTTTACGCATTCGTATGGGTATCAAGACCAACGAAAGTACAGAATCCGTTCGCACCAAGCTCGAACAGATGATGGTTGGGGCCATGCGCGAGATGGTCACGCCTCCGGAGGGCATCAAAGAACGCATCGCCCGTACCGCCGATGTTTTATCACTGTTGCCTGGATTGGCCGTGAGTGAGCAGGACTATGGTTCTGGGCCGAACGACACAAGAAACCGATTTGATCGAGCCTTGGTCGATTTGTTGGACATCGTTACGCAAGCGGCCCCAACCGTGTTTGTGTTCCAAGAGATCGAATATCTGGACGATGCGACCGCTCGGGTGATTACGTTGGCGAATCGTTTTGTTAAGAACATGCCCGTGATGATCCTAGGAATTGGTTCGGGAGGGGCGCTTGAGAAAGGTTGGGACGAGCATATCAAGCTGGGCCCACTGTCGGTTACCGGCGTTGAAGCGCTCATCCGGCACATCCTCAAAGGTGCCATTCCTACCAACTTGATCGACTATGTCATGAGCGCCACCACGGGCACCCCCTGGCACATTGTGGATATCGTGCGGCGAACCGTAGAGGAGAAACAATTGATCTTCGTCGGTGGGCGTTGGCATCTCAATGAGGCGGCCCTGCAACCAGAAGCCGTGAGTGTGTATGAAGCGCGCAGTCGTCGAATACGAGAGTTGCCTGTCGAACTCTCGGAAGCCCTGCGCGCCGCAGCCGTAATCGGCGATGTATTTTGGGAGGAGGCGCTCGTGGACTTGGGTGTCGAGGATCCCAAGGGATGTTGCGCCCAACTCGTGGAGCAGGAGTTCATTCGTGCGCTTCCCACATCGCGCTACCCACAGACTCAGGCCTACACATTTCGAAGTTTGCTCTTCCGAGAAATTGTGTACGACAGCATTCGCAATCATGCGAAGTTGGCAGAGTGGCATAAGATGGTCGCTGCCTGGATCCGCGAAAGGCAACAAGGAGACTTGCGCGAAATCGCCGAGTTGGCTTGGCATTCGGAGTTGGCTCGAGACGAGGCTTGGGCGTCCATGCTCTTTGCGAACCTTGGCGACATTTGCCGAGACATCGGCTGCAATGGAATGGCGCGGGAGTGCTATATCCGAGCGATGGCACACACATTTGATGATACGGATCGGACTGCACTTCAGAATCGAATCGCCGAAGTCGACTCAAGGTCAGGGGAGGATCATGACCTCGACTGAGGATCCAGTTCGACCGTTTCCCAGTTCGACCGCTCCCGAATTGGATGAGGACCTGAAGGTGTTTCTGAGGGCCTTTACACATGACATTAGCAACCCATTAACCAGCGTGCTTGGATATTGTCAGTTGCTTGAGCGGGAAACCGATCCGGAGCGAATCCGAGAACACATCGCGGTGATTGCCGACCAAACACGCCAGTGTCGACGTCGTATCGACAATGTTCAACAATTCGTGGATCCGGATAAGGCCCGATGCGTCTCGGTATTGGTCAATGACGTCGTTCGGTATGCGATGGGCTTTCAACGGACTCGATGTGATGCGCACAACATTGAGGTACACCTAGAGCTTGAGCCCGACCTTCCGCCGATTTTGGGTGATGTTCGTCTGATCAGACTCGCAATTGGTCTATTGCTGGACAACGCCATCACCGCCTTGGAGGCTGTGCAAACCGATCGTCGTCTTATCCTACGAACTTGGATTGCTCCGACCGGCATTGGCGTGGAGATCGAAGACAATGGCTGTGGGTTTGACGGCGATCACTGGGAACCCTTGTTTGATCCCCACTATACAACACGGGGTCGGGCGCGCGGCCTGGGCTTGGGATTGCCCACCGTCCAATCCATTAT
>CAUZBV010000580.1:0-2697 GCA_963578115.1 Myxococcales bacterium | reverse complement strand
GAGTTTGATCTTGAAGCTGGTGTTGGGCAGTCCACTGGTCGAAAGAGCGACGTGGTTCTGGTGGAGTTGGAGGTTGCCCGGAATCGCGATCTCATCGATGTTTGTTGTGATATCGAACGCCAAGATATCGGTGCAACCCGTGGCCATCCAAGGCACCCAAAACAATGTGACGAGTATGAGTAGTTTCTTCATGGGGTGTTCCTGTTTCATCCGTTGACACTGGCCGCTCATGGTTTAGAACGGCAGGGCGCCGAAAAAACGTTAGCGATCTTTCTCAATCCGAGCCACAGAGGTTGGTGTTGCCGGGCAAAAGGAGGCACGGGCAGGCGTCCCAAAGGGCGGATTTGTTGGGATTCCCCACTTCCGTACAGTCCTCCAGCTGGGCTGAGCCCACGCCGTCCAGGTCGTAGTCATTGGCAAAGTTGGCCGCGGTTGGTGGACTGGGAAACGCCAGTCCGAGCCTCATGGTGCAGTGCTGTGCTGGAAGACAGGGCGTCTCGGGCACGTCGCCCATACAGACGGTCGCCAGCGCCAGGGCGCCACTGGGGACCCAGTCTATGCAAACGCGGTGGCCAGCCAATTGTTGAGCGGCTCCAAGAGGGTAGGGGGTCGGGTCGGTGGGGATGATCACCACTTGGCCGTCCTCCATTACAGACACGGCGGAAATGCTGGGTTGACGGCCACTAATGGGGGTGGCGTCGTCGTTTGGATGGACGACAAGACCGGCCGGTGCGTCGGCTGTAGCCCCTTGCGGCAGGAGGCCTCGGATGGAGGCGCTCGGGCCGGAGCCTGTGAGCACGATGGGTGTTTGTGGTGCAAGGGTGAGCGGAGAGCTCCCCTGCCGCACGAGCACCATGCGTACGGTGTATGAGATCGCCAACGCCGGAATGTCTCCGTCGAGGACCACGATGTCCCGGGACAAATTTGTCTGCCCCGTCATCTCAAGCGCAATGAACGTGTCTGGCTTCAAGACATTCGTGACCCACAGCGTAAGAACGACGTGGCCGTCTGCTCGTTCGGTGAGTGTCGATGTGCCCAGATCCGGGTGCTCTTTGAGTTGGAGCGCCACCGGATTCGTGTCGCCCTCAGGCCACAAGAGAGTGAGCGTACCCTGGACAGAGCCCTGCGCATCCGGCGAGTCGGCCGGGGGCGATAGGACAGTCAACGAGCCGGAGATGTCCATGATTGGGACCGTCCCTTCGTTCGTTCCCCCGATCCCGACCACCTTCCATTGGGTGATCGTGTCTGAGCCGGGCTTGCCGGTACTTTCAGCGATCATCAGTGTGTCCGCCGTGCCGGGGAGGGCCTTGCCTGCTCGGACGAAGACGCTCCAATTGCCGCTTTCTGCGCGGCCCGTGGGGTTGATGCTCTGACCGGCGGCGACCTCCTGACGTGGATCCACGGTGAGGATGAAGGGTTCAACGGTCTCGTCTTCCGATTGCAGCCACAGAATGCCTGGCGAGGGGCACGTGTACGTCCCTAGAGTGGCCGCTTCGGCGTGCTGCCAATTGCCCTGTGCGTCGAACTCCCAGTGCCCACTCGAGGTGAAGACGGACGTCGGACCGTCCTCGTTTAGGGGGAATCGCACCTCGTGGCCAACCCATGTGCCAGCCAGATCGCATGTCGGCGCTAGGCTTGGCCCCGGGCACAGACCACCCGTCAGGCCTTGGTCCACGAAGGGACAAGGATCGCACTCGTCGCCGAGGGCGTCGCTGTCCCAGTTGAGTTGGGATGGATTCCATGTGTTGGGGCAGTTGTCCGTGTCGTCGGCGACATTGTCTTCATCGCAATCGGTTTCGTTGGGGCAGGGCGACACCCTCTCTCCGTCTTCGTCGATGAGCTCCGCCGCATCCGTATCCTCGGGAACGTCGGGCGTGTCGACGGGGACGATGTCTGTCGTGCTGTCCGATGGTGTTGAACAGTCTTCGCCCAAGAAGCATCGGTTGGTGGGATCAAAGCCCATGCGGCACCCTGAGGTGAGCCACAGGAAGACGCAGAGTGTGGCGGCGAGCAGGGTTTGGGGGCGAATGACGAACATGTTGGGGGGAAGCGTAGCATTGAGGATGGCTCTTTTACCAGTTCCCCACACGAAGGTTTTCCATAACCGATGTCATTTGAACAGTGGGCGGAACGAATCGTACTCGATCACCAAGCGGAGTAAGGTGGCCTGTCGTTCGATTATGAGCACGAACGAGTGACCGTGGTGGAGCGCTCGACGCATCCTTCGCTCTCCCAGTCGACAGCTCCGAACGCCCGTGCAGGGCACGTCCGCCATGGACAAGAGAACATCTCCCCCGCGCAAACCCATGGTCTCCGCGAGGGAATCCGCTTCGATCGAGACAATCCGGATGCCGTGGTGTTGGTTGTCGATGTATCGAGGTTCTGCACGGGTGATGCCATAGTTCATGTGCGTCGAGGGTGTCGCCCTTGTGAAGGTCGGTGGGAGGACGACGGTCGTGGCCCGCATGGGCGCACACCCCACCGTCAGCAGCGCAAGGACAAAGGCGAAACAACGTTGGATCACAATCCCCTCCACTCATCTAAGACGGGTCAGCGGCGGATCTATTCGAAACTTGTGTTTCCGATGGGAGGGGCACCAAAGCGTTGAATGAAGCGAACCAGCAATCGTTGGTGTTCTTGGGGGGCGTTGTCTGTTGTTCGGACGCGCCATCGAAGGGATTCATGCGGAAACGCGGC
>CAUZBV010000579.1:0-2707 GCA_963578115.1 Myxococcales bacterium | reverse complement strand
GACGAATGCATCGAAAAGGGCGGCTCCGTCGAAGAGTGCAAAACGACCTGCGCCGAGGAGACCGAGGGCAAAGGCGGCGGCGAAAGCGGCCAAGCCTGTTATGACGAGTGCATCAAGAAGGGCGGCTCCGTCGAGGAGTGCAAGGCTGAGTGCATCGAGGACGGCGAGGGCAAAGGCGACGGCCGTGACGGGAAGTAAAATGATCAACGAGCATCAGGTACAAGAGGTCCAAGCGGCCTGGGGAGACGCCATCGTGACCATCGGCGCTGCACCGACGTGGGAGGCGGCGCACACGTTGGCGCTTCAGGCGGTTCAAGACTTGTATCAAATCGACGAAGGCACCCTGCTCTTCTGCCCCACCAAAGCGAGTGATGAGCAATTTCGCGCCACCCTTCAAGACGCTGTGTCCTATTTTGTGGGTCGCGATCCGACCCATTCAGAAGACAAGGGTTTTGCCCTGGAGCCGTGGACCTCGGTGCGATTTGAGAACGCGGGCATCGTGTGCCGAGCCGATGTCGCTA
The DNA here is from genome assembly GCA_963578115.1 of Myxococcales bacterium. Classification (GTDB taxonomy): domain Bacteria; phylum Myxococcota_A; class UBA9042; genus CAUZBV01. The sequence continues at coordinate 2,186 of CAUZBV010000579.1, read as the reverse complement.
TGGCCATGGGGAACTACTTTTTCGGTCGGACGGATGGCTCCGAGTTGAGGGTCGAATATTCCTTCGCCTACGTCCGAGATGACGCCGGTTCGATCCGCATCCAAATGCACCACTCCGCCCTGCCCTACTCCCGCTAACCCCATACGGATTCCACGCTTTTTTGTCGCCTGATCTCTCGCGATGGCAGGAGCTATTGCCCCGGGTGCGTCACCAATTGGGCCGGCACCCCGTCCGCTCCCGGCCTCCGGATCCGGAGACCCATGTCACCGGCTGACTCATCGGTGGCTTGCAAATCATCGGGCTCCGTTGTGGTGATATGATGGGGGCCTTTGGTTCTCAACATGAAACGAAACCGCATAAGCTCGGGGTTGCCGTGTACCTTACCCTCTTCGTCAAGGTAAGCCTCTGTGATGTCGTGGGACTCGATTCCGTAGACCAACGCGATCAGATCCCCGGGATCACACCCTTTTCCCAGCACAGAGCCTGTGAGCAAACAGGTCAACGCTTCATGCCCCTTGGGCAAGGTCAACGGGCCATCGCGTAGTGGCGTGAATTTGCAATCCTTGCCCGGCGGACAATGGGCATAGGACTCCGGCGTAATCGCCGCTGGATCATAGGTCGCGTGCACCCGAATCATGACCGCATTGGGAGCCGCTCTCTGGGAACGTGCGAGCGTCAGAACACAGTCGCTCGTGTCCCCACCGTCACCGGACAAAGTGCACAGGGTGCCAGCCGGCGCGACCCGTGGTTTCTCAGGAGCGGCCGCTGGCGGCGGTGGAAGGGCCGCTTCGCTCTCACGGGAGGTCCTGTCCGCGCAACACCACAAGAAAAGACAAGGTGCCACGATGGCCCACCGCCATCCTGACTGGCTGGCTGGTAGCGCAGTCATCAACCGTCTCTAAAATTCGTCGGTTTGAATGAAGACCTCTGGCAAATCGGCAACGCCATCGGTCTTCATGAGTGTCATCGTCAACAACTTTTGGGCGGATGCATCCGAAGCTTCCGACTCCCCCAGGAGTAGTTCCAAGGTGCCTGGCTTCGCGTCCGAGAACACCACATCAACCACATGGGTTTTGCCACTGATGGCGGGCCCATCAATGACCACCCCTGACGTTACCGGGAGCGCGCCTTCTTCACTGGTAAAGTCGGCCACCGCCAGAATCAGTACGTTCCCCACCACGTTACCAGTGACATCGAATAAGTCATTGTCGTAGACGTTGACAGAGCATAGGGGTGCTGCGGGATCGACAGAAGCGCACGTCTCGCTCTCTGTGCACACCCTCTCGTGACACGTTCCATCGATGCACTTCAAGGCCCCACCCTTTGGACCCTCTCCTTCAGTGCAGCCGTTTCCGTTTGGATCAGACGCACACGGAAGTCCTCCGAACGCTAGTTGATCGGTACAGCTTTTAAGTGTGGGAGGCGACGACCCGTCGGGGTAAGACAACAAGAGTTCCAAAGCAAAGGCAGCACTTCCAAAACCCTTGGCCATATGAATGCTGCATGTGTTCGCCCCGAGCGCCAAATCACAGATGACTTCCCCCCCCAAAACGTCAAAACCACCACCACACACTTTCGTGGTGCCACTACCTACGGTGGCGCAAGACCCGGATACGCATTCGTTTTCGGCAGCGCACCCTTCGTTGGGACCCAGCTTTGCCGTACATTCAAAGCTGCTCAAATCGCAAAATTGGGACGGATCGACCGAACAATCGCTATCGGCCGAACATTCAAACTCACAGGTCAGGGTGCTACCCACATAGCAGATGAAACCAGCCGGACACTCCTGATTATCCACGCAATCCTCACCAGGCAATTTCACAGGCTGGCACGCGTTCCCTTCCTCATCACAGTACAGGCCGTCTTTGCAACCCACCTTCGAGCAGTCGTCGCCCTCAATGCCTTTGTCAGCACATTTACCATCGGCGTCACATTGTTGAGCAACCAGGCAATCACCATCACCGGCGCAGCCACCAGCATCCGTGCACTTCTTGTCGCCGGCGCCATCGACTTCGCAGGTTTGCCCGTCTTCGCAACCCACATTCAAGCAGTCGTCTCCCTCAATGCCTTTGTCGGCGCATGTGCCACCAATGCATTGTTGGGCCGATGAGCAGATCGACGGGTTGGCGGTGCAGTCCGCCGCATCTGTGCACACCTTCTCGGCGCCATCGTCTTCGCAGGTTTGC
>CAUZBV010000578.1:0-2709 GCA_963578115.1 Myxococcales bacterium | reverse complement strand
ATTGCCGACGACCCATTCGGATTCCCCAAGTACGGAGTCGCGCAAACCGTTGCTGGGTGCCCACACCACGTTGCCACCGACTTCCAGGAACGCTTGCAAATGCGCGCCGTCCGCCACAGTCATCCGCGCCGTTGCATGAACCAACCCACCACCTGCGGCCACCACGATGATCCGATAGGGAAACTGAAAATCGGCACCGGCGCTCACATCGGCCGTGGTCAAGTGGGGATACCAACGCCGGTAATCGACCGAGTACTCTTGGGCCTCAAATGCCTCCACCACGCGAGCCCACGAGCCGGCGGGTCGCATGTCGAAATCAAGAAGAAGAACCGTGCTTGGCGCCGGCAGCCCGGTCGCCGAGGACGAATCCGATGCGTCCCCCTTCGTGTCCACATCCGCGATCATGTCGTCGCTGGAATCCAGGTCAACCGTATCGGTCACAGCCACGTCATCGGTGGGTGGCGGCGAAGCGCTGCACGCGTACGCCAATACGCAAACAGACCACAACGCGACGCATCCGATCCATGCGAACCGGCGCCGCCCGATCATCGCTGAACAGTCGGGACTAACGTTTGCCACCGGGGATCGCGCCAAAGCGGGCTTTGTAACATTGGACGACCAAGTCCGCGGCCTGGTCCATGCTCAACGTCCCCGTGTTCACCAAGAGATCATAGGCCGAAGGGTCCCGAACATCTTGTTGATAGTGGTGCTCAATAAAGGTGCACCGTTCGCGCTCCACTCGTTCCACCTCTTTCCCAGCCTTGATCTTGGAGAAGCCACCCCGGTCCGCTAACCCTTCAATGCGTACGTCGCGTGCACACACCGCCCGGACTCGCAACGCCTCGTCCGGATCCAAGATGTACTGAGCACCACGGCCGATGATGACCGCTCCCCCATGATTGCCGATGGTGTGTACGACTCGCATGAGTTGACGCAAATATTCGGACTCCGTGTAGGACTCGCCTCGCAAGATGCCCTCGATCAGCATGTCCAGATTGTTGCGAGTGTGTTCGTCCAGCGTTTCGAGCAACACTTCGTCGATGCCCGTGTTGGTGGCCATGGCGTGGACGAGCTCTTGGTCCCAGAACTCAAAGCCTAAACGCTCCGCGAGCTCTCGACCCACAGCCGCCCCCAGGGCCCCATACTCTCGTGACACGGTAATCACCGGCCAGTGGCGGGCCCCTTTCTTGGTTTTCTGCCGGGACTCTCTCTTGAGATTCCACAGTCGAATTTGACGATCAACGATCGCTTCAAGGCCTCGGGTGGTGTCATGCATGCGATCCTCGTTTCAGCCGATCCTTGGATTGCCATAGAGACAACGTTGTGGTCTCTTCACAACAATACCGTTTCTCACCCCAAGGGCCAACCCCAGTTGAGTGGCTTTTCGACAAAGTCGGTCCGGCCGAACCGTCGAAAATATTGAACGAAGTCTCCTCAAACGGGTATCGTCGAATGCCCCATCATGCTACAGAATCAAGGTCCTTCGCCGGTAGATGCCGGGGGGACCCCGACGACGAAAGGCCCATGAACGCGACGAAATCAGAACAAACGACCCCGAACCTGACGCATGTGGCCCTCCACGTGCCCGTTGTCTCTGAGAGCATCGCTTTCTTCAAAGACTATTGCGGCATGCGCGTGACACTGGATCGTCCCACCACCGACGGCAGCGCATCGGTGGTTTGGATGGCCGAGCCCGGCCGTGAGCGTGAGCTTGTCGTGGTGCTCATCCCCGATGGGACACCGCACCGGCAGGCGGACAATGACTACAGCCATCTCGGTTTCGCTGTGGGATCGCGGGAAGATGTTGATGCTCTGGCCAACCGCGCTCGTCGCCAAGGTCGTTTGATCTGGGAGCCCACAGACGAAGCGTATCCAGTGGGCTATTATTGCGGGGTCCGGGCACCCGATGGCACCTGCGTGGAGTTCAGTTACGGCCAGCCCTTGGGAGCCGGCTCGGACAAGCACTTGGAGTAAGGCATGCAGTTCACATTCCGTGGCACCACATTCACCGTTCTCAAAGGGGACCTCACCGAACAACAAGTGACGGCGATCGTCAATCCAGCCAGTCCGAGCCTGGATGGTTCCCGCGGACTCGATTCGTTCATTCATCGGAAAGCGGGCGAGGTCTTACAAGCGGCTTGTTTACAGCTCCGCTCCAAGCAAGACACGTACGCTCCTGGAACGGCGCTGCTGACACCCGCAGGCGATTTGCCCGCCGAGTGGGTCATACACACCGTGTGCCCGCGTTGGCAGGATGGCACGCGGGGCGAGTTGATCGACTTGGAACGCTGCTACACAAATAGCCTGGCTCGAGCCGTGGACCTAGGGGCAAAGACCATCGCCATACCCTCTCTAGGTACCGGTGTAAATGGGTTCGCGCTGGACCGCGCCGCGTACGTCGCGTTCAACGCCATTAACCGCTTTCTGGTGAGTCATCCCGACACATTCACCGACATTCGTTTCGTGTTCTTCGACGAAGAGGACTACAAGACGGCCGGAGCCATCGCTGATGACGTCATGAAGACCATGGTGGGTTAACCCAAATCCACCGTCTCATTCCCACGCCTCAGACGGTTGTTAAAGGTTATGGCGAGGACGGCGAAAGACGGTTCAGATAGTTACGGACGATTCGATCATCCGCGCTCGCCGTTTCACCCACAGGCACACCGATACGCAGCCGCAGCTCAACCAACCCGCCATCCGACTGAC
>CAUZBV010000577.1:0-2716 GCA_963578115.1 Myxococcales bacterium | reverse complement strand
AGGGGCTGCTCCATCTGATCGTGCCGGCCGATCGCTTTGAATTGCTGGCGGGTGCCGACAAGCTGACGTCCTATCGCTTTAATACCCGCGTTGCGGAGCATCTCTTTTGTGGTGTGTGTGGCGTGCAGGCTTTCTACCGCCCCCGTTCCCATCCCGACGCCTGGGACGTCAACCCAAGGTGCCTTGACGAAGACATCTTGGGTCGTTTTGATGTGGAGGCGTTTGACGGCGCGCATTGGGAAGAGAACGTACATTCGATTCGATGATCCCACGTCGCAAAGGACGAGAATGAGACAACCCAGCGGTGGTATTGGGGGCTATCTCGCGGTGTGCATGTTCATGCTCGCCCTCTCTCCGGCCCTTGCACAATCCCCGCCCATCACACCGCCCAAGCTGGTGACCGTGGTGAAAGCCGCGCTCCCGGAGGGGACCGCTTTGCCTCTGGGCGCGCGCATCACGGTCGTGCTCTGGGTGACCATTGGTGTGGATGGTCGGGTGAGCGAGGTCTCGATCAAGGAGGGCGCCGGCGAACCCTTCGACAGCGCCGCACAGGCGGCCGCTCAGGGGTTTGTGTTTGAGCCGGCACGGTCCGGGGGAGAACCCGTGGCCGTCAAAGTACCCTTTGCGCTTCACTTTCAAGGGCCCGCCCAGCGTGGCCCCATCATTGTGCGTCGACGCGCACGGCGCGCATTGCAGCCAGTCCCGGGCTACGCGATCACAGGGCAAGTGCTGGAGAAGGGCACCCGGTCCCCCTTGGCGGGGATCGTGGTGGAGTTTGTGGACCAACGCACCAAGCGTCGCTACGAAGCCCTCACCAACGGCAAGGGGATCTTTGTGGTCCATGGCTTGCCACCTCGGCCTGTCCTTATGCTCATTGATACGGGCGAGCACCGGGTCATTCGGGCGATTGTGCAAGGCCAAAGTCTGCGGGAGGGAGCGCCGCCCCAACGGATGAAACCCGTCTATTTGGACCCTGTTGGACTGGGCCGTTATCGCACGGACATCCAGGACCGTCGGGAGCCGGAGGCGGCCAGTGAGGTGGTGCTGACGGATGACGAGCTGACCCAAGTGGCGGGCACGTTTGGCGACCCCACGCGGGTGGTGGCCACCTTGCCGGGGGTGGCGCGGTCTGCGTTCGGCTTGGGGTATTACGTGGTGCGCGGAGCCAACTACGACAACACGGGCTTCTTTATCGACGGCCATCCAGCCTTCTTTCTCTATCACCTGCTCGGTGGGCCGGGGATCATTCATCCCGAGCTCATTGGCAGTTTGAAGTTCTATCCGGGCGGGTACCCGGTGAAATACGGCCGCTTTGGCGGGGGCGCCATCGTGTTGGAAACCAAAGAGCCCCCCGATGACCGATGGCATCTGGATGTGGAGATCGATCTCCTGAAGTCGTCCATCCTGTACAGCGTGCCCTTTGATGAAGGTCGAGGACAGGTGACGGCGTCCTTTCGTCGCTCCTACTACGAATTGCTTTTGCCTCTCTTTACCGACGATATCTCGCTCTCCTATACGGATTATCAGTTCCGCCTCAAGTACGCCCTCACCGATACGTTGACGCTCCGGCTGTTCGCCTTGGGCGCGGAAGACGATCTGGGGTTTAAGCAGCCCGGATCAGAGACGGACACGGAGACAACCGGGGGCTTCGAGATTGGTTTTCACCGTGTTCTCTTGGGAGCGGATTGGGACGTGTCACCGACGTTGCGATGGACCAATTCCACCATCATAGAGCACGATCGCTTGAGCAGTACACGGATGGCCGAAGGCGATAGCGATATTGATTACAGTCCGTCCGCGTGGGTTGCCCAGGCTCTCTCCTTCGTGGAGTGGGATGCCCACGAGACGGTAACGGTCGAGGCGGGTGTGGACGTGCTCTTCGCCGACATGACCGGTGGATACCAGATCCCGACGCCGCCGCCCTTAGGCGATCCGCCGCCGCCCACGTTCAATCCAGTCACCGTGTCGGGCGACTTCCAGGAAAACGTATTGTCGGCCGCCCTCTATGCCCAGGCGGATTGGACGGTCTTGCCCGGTTGGCGGGTGCTTCCCGGTGTGCGAGGTACCGCGGACACCTATGGCGGTATCACCCATTGGACGGCGGATCCCAAGCTGGGCACGCGCTATGAGTTTACCCCTGGATGGACAGTCAAAGGGATGCTTGGGCTGGCCCATCAATTGCCCAACGAATTCCAAGTGGGCGAACCCTTTGGCGATCCGACGCTTCAGCCGATGGAAGCCATCCAATCGGGCCTGGGCCTGGAGTGGAAGAATGACGATGGCTGGGACATCTCTGTGGAAGGTTTCTACAACCACTTGCACCGCATTCCCTACTTGTCGGGTGGACTGGAGAACGACGCGGAGGGGGATATCGATCGGATTTTTTGGAAGTGGGACGAAGAGGGTAGGGCCTATGGCCTGGAGCTCTTGGTGAGAAAGCGCATGGGTGGACGCTTCCATGGGTGGTTGAGTTACACCTTGTCACGAGCAGAGCGCCGTCGTCCTGGGGGAGACTGGGATCTTTTCCGGGTGGACCAAACCCATGTGCTGAATCTGGCGTGGACCGTGCGCTTGGGCGCGGATTGGTCGTTCGGAGCACGCTTTACGCTCACCAACGGGAACCCCGTCTATCCCATCATCGGCTCACGATACGATGCGGATGCGGATCGGTATCAGCCCATCTTTTCGACAACGAAGGAGCGCTTGCCCTTCTACC
>CAUZBV010000576.1:0-2719 GCA_963578115.1 Myxococcales bacterium | reverse complement strand
CGGAAGACCGTACTGCTTAATCGCATCGACTGCCGCACGAGCCAATTCCAGAGACGCCATCCCATAGACCTGTTTTGGGGGGGCGTTCGGATGGACGCTAAACAATTGTGCGTAGTACCGTGAAAATTTCGGGGTAAACATGCGCATCGCGCACACAATAATTCCATATTCAAAATGTGGAAGACCGTCGTCGACAACCGCCGCGCTGGCGTTGAACTCATCGCGCGCACGACGCAACCCGGCGTCCACCGCCTGAACCGCATCAATAAACGTGAGGTCATCGTTCATGTGCAGCTGGGGTGCAAAGCGCGGCTCGATGTAGAATACGCCTTCGTTAATGTTGTCCCACGCCAATTCATACGCCGACCGCTCAAGCGCCTCGGTGTTTTGCAACACAGCACACGTGTACTGAAACCCATGCAGATAGTCCGCGAGGCTCTCGTATCGCTCGCGAAATACCTTCTCAAGCAGCCCTTCTTCCGAATGGGAAGGCAGCTTGATCTTCTGCTCTTTGGCCAACTCAATCAACGTGGGGATGCGGATGGATCCATCCAAATGCACATGGAGGTCCGTCTTCGGTAAAGCCCGAATCAGCTCCTCTGTGATATTCAATTCAGCCATGCAAGAGAGGTAGCATAGATCGGTCGATTACGCCACCGCATGAGCCGTGTTTGAGGGGGTCAACGGCGGGACAATAACCGGAGAAATTCGCTTTCGAGTCCTTGCAGACGCTTGGACGCCCGGGCCGCCGCATGTTGGTCATACACTTCGGACACCTGAAAGTAGATCTTGAGTTTGGGCTCCGTCCCGCTGGGACGCACGATGATTCGGCTTCCGTCCGCCAACCACCACGTCATGCAATTGGTCGGCGGCAGGCCACTGCCACCATGCATCAAGTCCCGCGTCCGGACCACGGGCACATCCCCCAAAGCCTCCATGCTGTGATCGCGCAGCCGCTGAACGCTGTCGGCCATCCGCTCCTGACCGCCCGGTGCTGAATCCACAAGACTTCGCTGACCGGTGGTCATGTAACCGTGACGGGTCCAAACATCCTCCAATCGTTCCCAGATCGACGAGTCGCTTTGGGCGAGTCGCGCCACCAAGAGCGCGGCACCCATGCCATCCTTGTCCCGTACCGCCGTCCCGACGCAATAGCCCAAAGCCTCCTCGTAACACATGACAAAGCGACCACCGGCCGATTCTCGTTCCAGCGACGCATTCCACAGCCACTTGAACCCGGTCAGTGTTTCGATGCAGTCCGCATGATGGTGCCGTGCAATCCGTGCGAGCAGTTCGGACGACACAATGGTAGTGGCCACAAAGGCCTTGTCCGCGCGATTCCTGTCCGGACTGTGGGCACCCAGGAGGGCGCTACCCAACACCGCGCCCACGTCATCACCCGTCAGCGCACGCAGCTGGCCACCCACTCGAACCATTACCGCCAAGCGGTCCGCATCGGGATCATTGCCCAGCACGAGGTCGATGCCTTCCGCGTTCGCCAACGCAGCCGCCCGATCCATCGCCCCAGGTTCTTCTGGATTGGGAAAAGCGACTGTTGGGAATTGCCCGTCCGGCTCGCGCTGTTCCGGCACTGTGAGCACGTCCACACCCGCTTCACTCAAAAGAGCTTCACACAGCGGCGCGCCCACGCCATGCAGCGGTGTGTAGACCACGCGGAGCGGACGGGGAGTGGGTGTCGCCACATGCGCGACTTGTTTCATGAGCGCCTCACGGTAGGCCCTCGGCAACGTCAGTGGGGTGGGCTCAATACCAGCAGTCTCCAAGGAAATGTTCGCTGGATCCACCGCAGCGATGGCGGCGGCAATGCCCTGTTCGTGAGGCGGCACAATCTGAATGCCGTCCTCCCAATAGACTTTGTAGCCATTGTATTCGCGCGGATTGTGACTGGCCGTCACCACAATGCCCACGGCGACGCCCATGGAACGAAGAGCGAACGCCACCAAGGGGGTGGGGGCCAAGGGAGGGCAACAAAAAACCCGTAGGCCAGCTCCGCAAAACACCGCTGCGGCGTCCTCGGCAAATTCCGCTGATCCTTCACGCGCATCATACCCAATGACCACGCCTCGCTCACGAGCGCCGGGCACCGTTTCCAACACATACTGGGCCAGACCTGCGGTGACTCGACGCACGGTGGCCCGATTCATCCGCCCGGGTCCCGGACCCAAGATCCCCCGCAACCCCGCCGTGCCAAAAGCCAGCGGCGTCTCAAAACACTCACGAAGCTCCCGAAGGCCCTCGGGGGTGTCATCGCTCAAGAGCGTCGCGGTTGCAGCCCGCGTCAGGGGATCCGGATCGCTTTCCATCCACTGGCGGGCTTGTTCTCGAAGCGCTTCCACGTTCATCGCCCCCCTATACAACAAGCCCGTCGCGAGGACTACCGCAATCGTGTAGTCTGCTGTCATGACTCGTGGTTATGACAAACATCAACAACGACTTCAGGACGTCCAGCTTCTGGGCAAAGATCTGGCACGCCGGGCCCAACGACGCTGCGAGTGGTGCGAAGGTGGCGAGAGCCTTCATGCTTATGACACAGCGCCGAAGGAAGAGCCCTGTTTGGACGCCCTGATGCTGCTTTGCGCCCGATGCCGCGACGTGGCCGACGAGAAGTTACCCAGCGATTTGCGCACACTCCGTTTCCTGGAGGGAGCCGTGTGGAACGAAGAACCCATCGTGTCCGGCCGAGCGAAAGCCGCCTTGC
>CAUZBV010000575.1:0-2721 GCA_963578115.1 Myxococcales bacterium | reverse complement strand
TTTGTCCAAGAGCACCTTGGCTTCCACCTCGAACTCGTGGGGCTTGCCCACCAGCTCCAAGTAGAGGGCCGAGCCGATACCGTCCGCCACGGGATCCGAGAGCTTGTACTTCCACTCGGATTTGATGCCGGGCATCTTCCAAGCCTTCTTTACGGTGGTGACGTTCGTGGCGGGATCCGTGATGTCCTGCGCGTATGCCGAATACACGATGTACCAGGCCATCTGCAGGTTGTCCGTGATCCCGAATTCAAACTCTAGCTGCTGGTCGAAGCGTGCGTAGTAGTCGTTGCGACCAAACTTAATGGTCGTCCACGGCTCGAACTCGACCTCACCCTGAGGCAGCGTAGCGGTCTCGTAGGTGTAGGTGAAATGACGTTCGTTGGCGTAGCCCAGAGAGCCGAGAAGAAGGCTCGCTCCCACAATGGCTGTCCACGTCGTTTTGATCAGTCTACTTCGATGCATCGGACTTGTTTTACTCGCACAACACGCGCTTATTGTTATTGAAAATCATTTTCAACAACGCCGAGGTTAACGATAACGGTTCTCAATTGCAACAGGAAAGTGCCCTTTCACTCAATAAATATAGTGTGTGGGTCACAAAAGACCGTGTGTATTCAGATGGAATCGACCGCAGCTTCCTGTTTTTTGCGTCGGATAGCGTGTCCGTCCACTCTTCGATATACTAGGTGCATTCCACTGCTGGAGGAGAATATGACGCCGACGCGCATCGCAACGTGGTCCGAGGTGGCCGATCGGTCGCCTACCTACGCTTTGGTGGCCAATGTGGACTTGGTCATCGTGCGCTATGACGACCAGGTGAGTGTCCTCTATGGGCGCTGCCTCCATCGGGGGGCCTTGATGGCTGACGGGGTCATCGACGGGGCCAATCTCGTCTGCGGCGTACACCGGTGGGATTATCGCTACGACACGGGCGTGTCTGAATACACCAACGACGAAGCCCTCACCAAGTTCAACGCCTGGGTCGAGGACGGTGGCGTCTTTGTAGACGCCGACGAGATCGCTAACTGGGCCCAGGACCACCCCCAACCCTACCAGCGCGACGAGTACCAGGGTCTGTATGCCGATCCCTCACACGGGCATGTGGAAGAGGACAAACAAAAGTACATTGAGTTGCTGGCCAAAAAGGGCATCGAGGGCATCGGCCATCATGGGGTGGTGAGCGCCATGGGCGTGCCGCGCGAGGCGTTGCCGAGCTGGGATGATTTGCAGCTGGTGACCGCCCAATTGGCGCGGAGTCCCTTGCAGGAAGATGTGTCTGTGTCTACGGAGTTGGTCATCGGGCCGCGGGCGAAAAAGCCCCTTCAGTTGGCCATCCCACTCTTTGTGAGCGACATGAGTTATGGCGCGCTGTCCGAAGAAGCCAAGGTGGCGTTGGCCACCGGCGCGGAGGCGGCGGGCACCGGGATCTGTTCCGGCGAGGGCGGCATGCTTCCGGAAGAACAAGCCGCCAACAGTCGCTACTTCTACGAGCTGGCCTCGGCCCGCTTCGGCTGGGACATCGAGAAGGTCACCCAAGTGCAAGCCTTCCATTTCAAGGGCGGGCAGGGCGCCAAGACCGGCACAGGCGGGCATTTGCCCGGCGAAAAGGTGGTGGGCAAAATCGCCCAGGTCCGCAATCTCGCCGAGGGCCAGCCGGCCGTCAGCCCACCCTGTTTTGACGATCTGCACACACCGAAGGATTTCCGGCAGGTGGCCGACGAGGTGCGCGCGGCGAGCGGCGGGATCCCCATCGGCTTCAAGCTCTCGGCTCAGCACATCGAAGACGACTTGGATTTTGCCCTGGACGCCTCGGCGGAGTACATCATCCTGGACGGCCGGGGCGGGGCCACGGGAGCGGCGCCCGACATTTTCAAAGACAACATCTCCGTGCCTACGCTGGTGGCGTTGGCCCGCGCTCGCACCCATTTGGACAAACGAAACGCCGGCGATGTGACCTTGATCATCACCGGCGGTCTGCGGACCGAGAGCGACTTTGTGAAAGCCATGGCGTTGGGCGCCGACGGGGTGGCGGTGGCCAACTCGGCGATTCAGGCCATCGGGTGTTTGGGCATGCGGGCGTGCCACACCAACAACTGCCCGGTGGGGATCGCCACCCAGAAGTCTCACCTCCGCCAGCGTCTCATCGTGGCCGCGAGCGCCAAACGTCTACAGAATTGGTTTGAGGCCACCGTGCATTTGATGGCGGTCCTGGCCCGCGCCTGCGGACACAACGATTTGAGTCAGTTTTCGCGAGACGATCTCACCACGTTCAACCGCGATATGGCCTATCTGACGGGCGCTCCGTATTCGGGTGTGGTGCCGCTGTAGCCCGCGGGTTGGGGGAGGAAAACAGCCTGCGGACCGTACAGATCATTGGTTCTTGTAGCGTGATTTGCCAGGGCACGGGGGTTTCAGTTAGGATTTGACTATGTCGAAGACAGGGTTTGGGAACGGGACGGTTGGTCTGGCCTCGTTGGCACCGACACTCGGGTGGGTTGTGGTGCTGGCGAGTGCACTGGTTCTGGGGTGTTCCAGTCCTTCAGGCACTCCCATCCCGGATTCCATCGACACTCCCCCAGCGTGCGTTACCAATGCCGAGTGCGACGACGGGGATCGGTGCAACGGCGACGAAGCGTGCGATCCTGAAAAAGGCTGTGTGGCCGGTGAGCCGCTCGTCTGCGATGACAACGATCTCTGCAACGGTGTGGAAGGCTGCGATGC
>CAUZBV010000574.1:0-2742 GCA_963578115.1 Myxococcales bacterium | reverse complement strand
CATTCGCGGACATCCCCGATGCGCAGGCCATATTGACCGATTTCACCGATCTCGGCGCCGCCGCATTTTGGGCGAATGACCCTCAGCCACCCGGCATCATCGACCGCACTGGAACCCAGCACCCCGTCACAAAGCGCCGATGGTCCAGCCCACCCGCTCGCCATGACTTGATTTCGATGAACGCCTACCGGCTCCCTTTTCATGCAGGACAACCGTTTGCGAGCGTGCTGGTCAATTATGGCTGCCCATTTTCGTGTACGTTCTGCAACACGGGGGAGTTGGGCTACAAGCTCCGAGACATCGGGGAAGCAATCGACGAGCTTCGACTCGTCCACTCGCTGGGTTACCGAGCTGTGTACATCCGCGACGCGACCGCAAATGGGCAGCGATCACATTGGCTCGCCTTCTGTCGGGCATTGACCCAAGAAAACCTGGATCTTCAGTGGAATGTGTTCTGCACCTTTCGACCCTTCGACGCACAATTGGCCCACGCCATGGCCGATGCGGGGTGCCGGATTATCCAATTCGGTTTTGAAACCGCCAGTGAAGCGCTGCGCGCCGAAACGGGCAAACCATTCAGCAATGAGGCCGCCCAAGCGGCCGTGCGCTACTGCCACGAAGCGGGCATACGCGTATGTGGTCATTTTGTGCTTGGCTTGCCCGGTCAAGACGAAGGGGAAATTCTGGACTCGGCGGCATTCGCCCGCACACTCGATCTGGATTACGCCAGCTTCAACTTGGCCGCGGCGCGACCCGGCACTCATCTTCGTGAACACACGCAATCGGGTCAATTACCCGGTGGGGATGCCAGCGCCGATGGGTTTGTGGACGGATTCACTGACCTGTCCCAACAGGCGCTCAAACGACTGCGGCGACAAGCCATTGTTCGATTTTATCTGCGACCGCGTCCGATTCGAGCCATCGTAGATGGTTTCGGGCCGGGGACATGGCGCCATTTGGCCACCACGGCGCGGGCATTTTCGCGGGCTTTTTAGGCGCGCTGTTGCCGGTAAGAAGTCAATCCGGCGCCCAACACGGCCATGGCTCGGCGCAAATCGTTCTCATTGAGCACATACGCAATACGTACTTCATCACGGCCCACACCGTCTTCGGCATAAAAACCGCCGCCGGGTGCCACCATGGTCGTCGCGCCTTCCAGCTGAAACTCGTCGAGCATGAAACGGACAAAGTCCTCTGAGTCCGAAACGGGCAGGCGCGCCATCTGATAAAACGCGCCCTCTGGACGATGCACCAACACCCCATCGATGCCGGACAGGCTCTCATACACCACATCGCGTCGACGCCGATATTCTGTACGAACCGCCTCAAAGTAGTCGGGCGATACGTTGACCGCTTGCGCGGCCACCACCTGGGCCAACGCCGGTGGGCTCAGACGCGCCTGGGCAAATTTCATGGCCGATGCCATCACGGACTCGTTGCGAGACACCATGCAACCGATTCGAGCGCCACAAAGCGAAAAACGCTTGGACAGTGAATCGACGACTATGGTGCGATCAGCCACGTCGGGCCAAGTCAGCACACTCCGGGCTGTTGGGCCGTCATAGACAAACTCGCGATACACTTCATCGGCGATGAGAAAAAGATCATGGCGCTGCACCAACTCAAGGACTCGTGCCACTTCGTCTTCCGTGTACACCGTGCCGGTGGGATTGGCTGGGTTGCACAAGAGCACGGCTTTTGTCCTCGGCGTCACCAGACCATCCAATGATTCGGGCAAGTGATAGCCCTCTTCCACTCGCGTGGGAATGGGAATGACTTTGTTGCCCAACATGGACACATACCCCAAGTAATTGGCGTACATGGGATCGGGAATGAGGATCTCGTCGCCGGGATCCAAACACGCAGCAAATGCAAAGGAGATCGCTTCGCTTCCACCGGTGGTGACCAAGAGATCGTGTGGGCGAAGATCCGCGCCGAGCGCGGCATAGTACTCCAGCAGATAGGATCGAAAGGGTGCGTCCCCTGCCGAAGGCCCGTAAGCGATCACCTCATCGGCGTAATTGGCGAGCGCCTGACGCATGACCAAAGGCGTCTCGATGTCGGGCTGACCAATGTTGAGGTGATACACATGAGTGCCCCGATCACGTGCGCCATCGGCGTGCGGAACGAGTTTTCGGATGGGCGATAAAGGCGCGTCCATACCACGATGTGAGCCACGTTTCATGGCGCGCACTGTAGCGACGAGATGTTGAAGGGGTCAAGCCCCGTCTGGCGCTCTGGGTTTTTCGTCGTGGTATTCGTAACTGCGGCCCTGTGCATCGGTCACGATAAACGTACGATACTGTTCATTGGGCGCGGGTCCTGTGCGACTGGCGTCGCGACGATTTCGAAAAGGACGACGCATCAACAGACACGCCGCCAAACCCACCAAGAAACCGCCCAAGTGAGCCCAAAACGCCACATCGGATCCCATCCAATCGATCCCCAACGCGCCAATGCCCTGCAAAACGACCCAAATCAAACCGAACATCCAAATGCTCAAACGAACCGGAATGAACAAGGTCAAGGGACTGATCATCAACACCTTCTGGCGAGGTCGTAAGAATACGGCCGCACCCAACACACCGGACACGGCCCCAGAGGCCCCCACCATGGGAATCATGCTGAGCGGATCAGCACCCACCTGAAAGGCCGCCGCACCCACACCAGCCAACCCATAGAGGAACGCAAAATGCCGACTCCCAATCATCGGTTCGACCATGCGGCCAAAGAAATAGAGGA
>CAUZBV010000573.1:0-2746 GCA_963578115.1 Myxococcales bacterium | reverse complement strand
GAACCTGCTCAAAGAGCTCGGGAAAGGAGCGACGAGTCAGACGGTATTCCTCGGTGCCGAAACGAACTCGGATCTCTCCCACATCCATGAGCTCGATGAAAGGGCTGTCCCCGGCGGCTGTAAGCGGTTGTCCAAGCCTTTGAACGACGATTTCGCAATCACCAGTACCCAGCGCCGTGCCAATGCGGTCGGGCGTGTTCGGTAAGTTGACCGCGTACAAAACATCATCGTGGGTAAAGCCGGACGCTCGAGAAAACACACCGTCTACGATGACCGTTGGATTGGAGCTGCCCGGAATTCCGGTTTCACTGTAGACGATCGTTAACAGTCCCAATTGAGTGGCTGGCGCATGAAACGCTTCATAGTCCGCCGGGACCTCTTCCGCGCATCCAACAACCAGGAACACGGCGACGACTAGGCATGCCGTGGGTGTGATAGCGCTGGGGAGTAATCGATTCATGAGCCGTTCAATGGTCAGTGTGCTCGCCGAAACCATCGTTAATAACACAAAGATACTGTCCATTATTTCACCGTCTGGAGGACTGTCAAGCAAACGTAACGTTGTGTGTGTGTGTGTTTAGTGCATGAAGGCATCGGATCTGGGGAGCAAATAATCGCCGGCAAGGGTCATGGCGGGGTCCTGAAGAATCCACTCGATGAGTTGGGGACGAAGCGTATTGAAGCGAGCGCGTTCTTTGGCGATCAAGTTCTGGCGCTCCTCGGGATCGACTTTCATGTTGTACATTTCCCAGGCAACGCCCGTGCGCTGCGGGGTGTACACAAGCTTGTAGGAACCCGCGATCATTGCTCGCTGCTTGGCGACCAGCACTTCATCCTCCAGGTGAGCCGGTAGCACCAACTCAAATGGATCCTCGCGCACTTCCAGATCGGTAGCGGGGTCAATCGCGGTCAGTAGTTGAGAGCGTCGGCTGGATCGTTTCGTGAGCGTTCCGGGGTTTGGGATCTCGATGAATACACTGCGCTCTGCGGGTTGATCCGTGCCCATTTGGACGGTTAGAAGGTTCTCCCCATCTGTGTGGGCCAGGGGGGGTAAGCCCAAGAGCGCCAGCACGGTGGGCGCGACATCGATGGATCGGGCCAGTATATCGGAAGCTTGGTCGGTGTCCGTGCCTTTCGCCCGTCGAATCATCAATGGGATGTGCAGCACATGCTGACCGTAGAGGTGCTCATTGTGGCCGTTGCCAAAGCCGGACTCTCCCAGGTGGGTGCCGTGGGTGGTGGTTAGGACCACATGGGTTCGATCCGAGAGCCCCCAGTCGTTGAGTTGACTCAAGAATCGCCCCACACTGTTGTCGATGTTCCGCATGGCGAGGTCGTAGCGTTGAGGATTGTCAGCGAGTTCTTGTGCTGTCGCCATCCCAGCGATGGAATAGGCCAAGACAAGACCGAATGCGCGTCCGTCCCCACCCGCGATCCATGCCAACGCCTCTTGGGTGATTTCATCGGCTGTTCGTTTCGTTGTCATCCGCTTGAGAATGGGCACATGCCTCGTGTGGCCTGGCCACTGCAGAAGATACGCCATCAGGTGGTGATGGGCGCGGTATGTGGCCAGTTCGGCGGATGAGTGACCCGCCGAGCGGGGGGCTCGTACGTCCTCAAAACCCAAGTCCAGTCGTGTCAATGGGCTGCCCGCGTTTCCGGCCACAACGCCAGTGCGCCAACCCTTGTCTTGTAGGGTCCGAAAGACGGTCTTCCGATCGTGAGCGAGTCGTTGATTGTCAGGATATTCATGACGAATTCCATGGGTCTGTGGGTATTGCCCCGTCAGCAGGCTGACCCACGCGGGCAATGATCCTGGAACAATGGTCCATGCGTTCTTAAACGACAGGGACTCTTTGGACAATTGGGTGACGTTCGGCATCCGTTCGACGCCTCTAGAATCCACCGAATCGATTCGGTCGGCACGCAATGAATCGATGACGATCACCACAAGATTGTCGTCGGTCTTGGGTGGTGTGGCGAATGTATCCGTGCGCAGCAGCCAAACCAAAGCCAGGCACCCAATGACTCCACACACGGGGAGCACCCATCGGTGCATCGAGAGAGCATTCTTGATGGCGTGGAAGCCTGCTCGCTGGGCAATCCGGAAGAGGATGCCCACCACCACAATCCCCACACCCCATTCGAGGAAGCACAAAATATTTGGGGACAGGAATTGAGCGATCGGTTTGTACACCGCTCCAACAAGGCCGTCTTCGTCCATCATGGCCAGGGTCGAGGGTGCCAAGACCAGGGCACGAATGACAACCCATGAATGGATGCAGGCCAAGGTGGCGATGATCCGCAACGTCAAGGATTTGCCTGTTGGAGCCGGTCGGCCTCTTGCTCCGCTCCACAGGTGCCAAAAGCACCATGCAATGACGCCTGCGCCTGCGCCGATGAGCAGGTACCATACCAAAATGTGGTTTTGTGCCGAAGCGACCGTTTGTTCGAAGCTGGCGACGAGGTCAGCGGGGATCTTGTCGTTGAGCATTGTCAATGCCCGAGGCTCGTCCGTGGCGACACGGCACAGCCCGTAGAGCAGAAAGTAGAAGCCCGCACCCACCAGTGGGCCGCTCACGATAAAAGAGAGGAATCGGCTCGTTCGTCGGATGTCTGGCGGTGCTGAGCTACAAGGCCCCCGTGCGCTCATGGCGTCGATGGTGGGCGGCGACTTCAGAGGGAGCCCCACACCAAACGATACAAGCGCTGTGCAGTTAGCGCGCGGCGATTTGCATAGGTCTTG
>CAUZBV010000572.1:0-2748 GCA_963578115.1 Myxococcales bacterium | reverse complement strand
CGCAGCACGTAGAAGCCTCGCACACCACGCACCTCATGGAGCCAACGACTCATGAGCAAGCGTACGGTGGCTTCGTCATATAGGTTGGTGTGAACCCAAACTTGCGCCCCTTTGGGCTGGTTTTGGACGGCCTCGAACACGGGTCTGACGGCCGCTGTCGTCTGAGTACTCTTGTGTACACGGTTTGCGCCGCCCCAAATGGTGACTCCTGTTGCCACGAGAGCGATGACCAGAGCCCAACGGCCCGGCTGTGCCGCGTTGCCCATGAGGAGGAGCGCGACGGCCGGGGCCAGAAGCGCGGCCGACAGGTAGAGGTAGCGGGTGTTGAACACCATCAAGTTCAGGTCACTGCCGATGAGAAGGACGGGGACCATCACCAGCGCAGCCCCTCCCGTCAACGCGGCCAGCATGCGCCAGTGGGTTCGGCGTGCGACGCCCCCCACGCCCAGCAGACCCAGGCCTGTGAGGCCCATCCAGAGCACACTGTTTGGGTTTTGAAGGGACAAGAGTTCGCCGAACGGTGCCAAGGCGCACACGCCCAGCGATGGAAAGAGCGCCCCCATGAATCGACTCAACTCGAAGCCGACCTGTCGTCCCGCCATGAGATCGTAGGGGACCATGGCAAACTGCATCCATCGTAGCCCAACGCAAAGGGCTGTGAGAAGAGCCAGTGGCAGCACTCGTTTGGCCAAAGACCACCATGCTTGACGGTCCTGAGGGCGGCCCTCCATGCCAATGGACAACACCACCACGAGCGCGGGCAACACGAGCGCCGTTTCTTTGCTCAGCAGCGCAACGAGGGCAAAGAAAAGCAGACGCCAAGGGCGACGGTCCAAGAACGCGATGCATGCTCCCAGGACGCCGGTGGCCGCAAAGAGATCGTAGGGAGCACCCAGCCATTCCACCGCATGAGCCAGCAGCGGTGCGGCCCCAAAGAGCACGCCTGCCAAGCGCGCCGGCCACCGGTCGAGGCCCATTCGGCGGGCAAGCGCGAGAACCAGCATGGCGTTGATGCCGTGCAGGAGAATGTGTGGGAGATGCCAGACGGCCATGTCCATTCCGAAGTGGGCCCGCGGCGCGAAGGACAACGTCGGCAAGAGTCGGAGCACGTTGTCGTGCAACCAAAGTTCGCCCCGCAATATCCGCTGGCCGGTTTCAATGGCGCTGTATCCATCGTGGGTGTAGAAGAAATTGTTCAACGCCAGGGCATGAACCCCGGCTGCGAGTATGAAGACAGGGAGCAGGCCCTGCCAGTGTGCCGTGCGCTTCACGTTTCGATTACCGCCGGGCGGCCTCGCGCAGATGCGCACGTTTTTTGGAGACCAGGCCGTTACGGCGCCGGATCAGATAGAGAGGACGTCCTTGCACCTCTCGATACACGGCGCCCACGTAGAGCCCCACAATACCGATGGCCGTCAAAATAAGACCGCCCAGGGCCGCGATGCTAGCCAGTGTGACGGGAGCCCAATCGACGGGAATTCCCTCGATCAAAGGCGTCGCGATCAATGCAGCCAACCCGATCATCGCGCCCACCGTGAGCATCACACCGGCACCAAAGAGAAACGACAAGGGTCGTGTGCTCATGGACGTGATGCCCTCGATACCCAGCCCAATCTGTTTGCGCAGGGAGTACTTGGGGATTCCGGAATGCCGTGGCAGCTCGTTGTACGGGACTTGAGTTTGCGAAAAACCAATCCAGTTGGAGAGTCCGCGCAAGAAGCGAGTGCGCTCCGGTAGTGTCTTGAGCGCGTCCACAGCGCTCCGATCCATCAATCGGAAATCGGCGCCATTGGCTGGAATGTGGGTATCCGATAGGAGGTTGAAGAGTCGGTAGAAACCGCGAGAAGCCGTTCGCTTCAACAGGGTGGCGGATTTTTCTATGCGTCGCACAGCGTGGACGACGTCAAAGCCCGCTTCCCATTCGCGTATCATCACCGGGATGACCGCAACCGGATGTTGCAAGTCCGCGTCCATGACGAGCACGGCGTCTCCGTCCGCCTCATCGATTCCCGCGCTCAAGGCCGCTTGGTGGCCAAAGTTTCGGCTGAGATGGACCACGCCCACGCGGTCATCCTCGTCACAAATGCGATCGAGGATCTCCGTGGTGACCGCATCGGAACCGTCGTTCACGATGATCAACTCAAATTGGTAGGGCAGGCTCTCGAAGGCCTCGGCCAGCTCGCGGAGCAAGGGGCCTACAGATCCTTTCTCGTTGTACACCGGTGTCACAACGGAGATGACGGTTCCTCGACGCATTCCTAGCCTTTGTTCGTTTGGGTCCACCACGCCATTGGCGTTTTCCTACCTGTAGTATACGCCTTCATCCGGCAGAACATCCAGTTCCATTGTCGACGTGGTTTCTCAGATCAGTGTTTCGCCAGGGGACGGGGAGTCCAAACTCCCAACGGTGTTCCTCTGGATTGAGATCGGGACCTCAGGGCGCTTTTCCCCGGGAAGAAGGCCAACCCGCGCCGTCCGGCAACCCAAACGCCCAAGGGAGAAACGGCCGTGGCTGTGATGTCTCGTCCCACACCGAGCCGTGGATTTCGGTTCCAGACAGCTTGGCCCGGCCTCCGCACCAACAATCCGTCCATGGTGGAGGCCAGTACGTGGCCTTTCCACAGCGTAAGGCCCGCCACATTGATGAAACCGCCGCCCAGGTGCGACGCGAGCACCGTATCGTTTTCCTCCATCTCCAGCTCGGTGATGCCGCCGGCGTACGAGCCCACCCACACTCGATTCCGGTGA
>CAUZBV010000571.1:0-2752 GCA_963578115.1 Myxococcales bacterium | reverse complement strand
AGGATTCGCCCATCTTGCACCGGGTGTATGGGCGGGCTTTGTTGGCCCTCAATCAACCGGGCAAAGCGGTGAAGGCTTTGCAACGAGCGGCTGAGCTGGATCCCCAAGACGTATCGGCACTCTTTGATATGGGTCGCATTCTCGAAGCGTTGAGCTTCCCAAAACGGGCGCTCTTGGCCTACGAGAAGGTATTAAAACGTCAGCCAAACCACGTCCAGTCGCTGGTTCGTAAGGGGCGTATGTTGATACAGCTTGGGGAGCCTGTGGATGCGTTGCTCCCTCTCCAAAAGGCCGTGCGGATGCAGCCTGACAACGTGTCGACCCACAACAGTCTTGGGGTGGCTTTCAACGCTGCGGGCATGCGAGATGAAGCGGCCAACATCTACCAGAAGGCTTTGGCGTTGGACAACAAACAGCCCGCGTTGCACGCCAACCTGGCGGAAGCGTTGTACGGACTGGGCCGTTTTCAGAAGGCGGTGGTCCATTTGCGTCGCGCCTTGGCGTTGGACCGATCACGGACTGCCGATCAAACGGCGTTGAGGCGGATTGTGCTGATGGACGAGATCACCAAAGCGCGTTGCGGCCAAAAAGAGACGCCTCTGGACAGCCCTGCGCTGAAGAAGCGGCTGCTAAAACGGTGGCAGCGAGAGGGGTGGGATCCTCAACTGTTTCGGAAGCACATGGCGCATGTTCTCAGCGATCGGGAGGCCATGCACTTGCTACAGTTGGCCATCGAGAATTGCGCGCCGCCGAAGCCACCACGTTGACCCTCGACCCTCCAGCCGACATACTGTTCCGTGTTACGTAACTGAAGGGAGACCATGCGACTCGTTCGTTTTCACTGCATGGGCCGAAACATGTGGGGCCACGCGACCGACGAGGGGATCCGGTATTGCGAAGGTTCACCTTTCGAAGGTGAGTTCGTGCCGACAGACACCGAGCTCGCTTGGGAGGCTGTACAGGTTTTGCCCCCATGCACACCCAGCAAGATTGTGTGCGTCGGCTCGAATTATGCGGGTCATTGCCGTGAGATGGGGCGCGATGTCCCCGACGTTCCAAAGCTCTTCCTTAAGCCGCCCAGCGCGATGATTGGGCATGAAGAGTTCATACGCATCCCCGACGATGTGGGCCGGGTGGACTACGAGGGCGAACTGGCCGTGGTGATCGGACGTCGAGGGCACGCAATTTCCGAAGAATCGGTCAGCGATTATGTCTTGGGCTACACCATACTGAACGATGTGACTGCGCGTGATATTCAGCGCAGCGACGTGCAATTTACCCGGGCCAAGGGCTTCGACACGTTTTGTCCCATTGGCCCTTGGTTGGTCCGCGACGTGGACCCCAGCGACCTGCGAATAAGCACCGTGGTGAATGGAGAGACACGTCAAGATTCCAGGACGTCTGACATGGTGTTTTCGCCTGCCCGCTTGGTGTCGTTTATTAGCAGTGTGATGACCTTAGAGGCTGGCGATGTGGTGTCCACCGGAACACCCAGCGGCGTGGCTCCCTTGCGTACCGGTGATTGCGTGGACGTGACGATTGAAGGGATAGGAACACTCCGGAATGAAGTGAGGGCAATGTGAGTTCATTGGTCGTTAAGAACATAGCGGGTGATATTCAACGGTGGGTGGTCGAGGACCAAGTGATGATCGGGAAGCTATGCGCCAATATCGGGGCGGTCTTTCGCGGTAAGAGCGAGGTGGTTGAACATATGGTGGCGGCCCTCGTCGCCTGTGGGCATGTGCTGGTTGAAGATGTGCCTGGCACCGGAAAGACGACCTTGGCCCGTGCCTTGGCCGTGAGTCTGGAAGGGACATTCCGTCGGATTCAATTCACGAGCGATCTCTTGCCGGCCGATGTGTTGGGTGTGTCCATCTATCGGGAATCCAAGGGCGACTTTGAGTTTCGAAAGGGTCCTATTTTTGCGAATATCGTGTTGGCCGACGAGGTGAATCGTACGCCGCCCCGTACCCAGTCTGCGTTGCTGCAAGCGATGAGTGAGGCCCGGGTTACGGTGGACAACACGACGTATGATCTACCGGATCCGTTTATGGTCATTGCGACACAAAACCCCAAGGAGTTTCATGGGGCCTATCCACTGCCAGAGAGTCAGTTAGACCGGTTTCTGTTGCGTCTTGATGTGGGGTATCCCGAGCGCGATGTGGAGCGTGAAATCGTGCAGGAGTACGGCTACACGGATCCCGTGGTGTCGATGACCTCGGTGGCGGGAATGGACGATGTTCGCCGTTGGCAGAGCCGTGTACGTCAGGTGCACGTGGATCCAACGTTGGTCGATTATATCATGGCCATTGTGGAAGCGACGCGAAACAGTACACACCTGGAGATGGGGGTCTCGACGCGTGGTGCCATCGCCCTGCACAAAGCGGCCCAGGCCATGAGCTATGTACAAGGGCGAGCGTATGTGACGCCCGATGACGTGGCGTCCCTGGTGATACCCGTGTGTAGTCACCGGGTGTGGACACGAGCGCATTACGATGCGGGCTCTGCACGACGAGACGAAGCCGCGGCAATCTTGAATGAAATTATCGAGTCGGTGCCGGTCCCTCGGTGAGGTGGACGCGTCGAAAGAAGGAGAAGGGCACGACAGCGGGCGATCGCTGGCTTCCGCGGCGTATTAAGACGACACGTGAAGGGAAGTTTCTCATCACGTTTTCCATCGGCCTAGGCTTTGCCGCGATCAACACGGGCAATAATCTACTCTATCTCGTCCTCGGGATGCTCCTGTCTTTGA
>CAUZBV010000570.1:0-2770 GCA_963578115.1 Myxococcales bacterium | reverse complement strand
GATTGACCGTCATCCCAACGGTCTTCTGATCACCACCGCCCATCTCCTCCAGAACCGAGGCGCCTACCCAGACCAACACATCCAAAGGCGAACCGCCTTGCAATCGGTTGATGATGTCCTCGGGTGTCGCAAAATGATTGCCAACCACGTCCGTAAATGCGCCACTCTCGGTGACCACACTTTGCATAATGGGCATCGTCAACCCAAAGACGTCGCCATAGGCATTTGCGATGACAAAGTGCCGGCTTGCCAAGTCCACCGTCACTTCTTCGTCTTCCTCGGTCAGGGCTGCATTCAAAGTCGTGTTGGCGTCGTGGTCCTTTCCGGGCAACACCTTCGACAACACAGGCCGCCCTACAGTCTGGCGAACGACGCCCTTCCCGTCGATGTCCAAAAACTGGCTCTTGCCCTGGCTGAATCGAATGCGAGCGCTGGTGCACTCCCCGGAGCCATCGCACATCTGCGCAAAGATGCGTTCACTCTCGTCCACTGGATTCATCATGACCGCCCACTTCATCACCATGCCCGAATCATCTTCGGTGACTCCGGCGGTCACATGTTGGTTGTATCCCGCCGCACGGGTATTCGTGATGAGCTGCTGAAGCTCTTCATCGATGGCCAAGACCTGTTCAAACTGACCCTTAGTGAGCGCCTTTTGCTTGACAATAATGGACGATGGGAGTGCCGGTGGGGGTAGATCCGTTGGCACGGTGCTGATGTCCACAGGGTCGCTCTTTTTGGAGTCTCCTCCGCAGGCGCACAGTACCAGCACACTCAATAGAGTCACTCCAACATTCAAAGTCTTCATCACTACACCTTCTCTCGGTCCACTGGCGAGCCAGGAGCCTGATTGCTTCCCATCTGGCTACCCAGTTGTTTTGCCACATATTTTCCAATGATGTCTGTTTCGATATTAACGGGAGACCCCAAGGGCTTGGACCCCAGCGTCGTCACGTCCGCCGTGTGCGGTATCATCGTGACATGAAACGAGCCAAGCGAGGCCCCGTTGACCGTCAACGAGATCCCGTCCACTGTGATGGAGCCTTTTTCAACAATGAAGCCGTCCAAGTCCTCGGACACCGCGAAATGCATGTTGACCGCGTCCCCTGCGGGCTCCACTCGTTCCAGCGTCGCCACCGTGTCCACATGGCCCTGCACCCAGTGTCCCCCCATCCGATCGCCGAGTCGCATGGCACGCTCCAGGTTAACCGAGGTGCCCGGCCCCCCGATCACCCCCAACGTGGTCCGTGCCAACGATTCGTGACTCACATCGGCCGTAAAACGGTGCGGTGTGCATGTAACCGCCGTCAGGCAGCACCCATCCACAGCAATCGAATCGCCCGGACGAACGTCCGAAAGATCCAACTCGGTCGTCACCGCCAACCGCACACCCTGGTCACTGGGTTGCAGTGTTTCGATAATCCCAACGCCCTCAACAATTCCCGTAAACACAATCACCCTCAATGCATACATCGTTTCCAATGGGACGAATCGCCACATTCGACAGCGTCAACGCTTGGTCCATAGTACGAATACCAAGCCCTCCCGCCCAGGCCAAACCGTCATCACCCACGATCTTCGGTGCCACAAAACAACACACGCGGTCCACCAACTGGGCTTGTAAAAGCGCTGTCCCCAATTGCTGCCCACCTTCTACGAGCAACGCGGTGACACCACGATCGCCCAGCGCGTTCAGTGCCGCTTTCAAGTCGACGGCTTCGTCGGTGCCTCCCACGGTGAATACGTCGATACCGCGCTTCTTTAACACATCAACGCGCGGCGTTTCTAACCCGGTGACGACCCATGTCGGCGCCTCGCTCTGAACAGAAAAAACACGCGCTTCGTCCGGAAGGTTCAAGGACGCAGAAACCACCACACGAATGGGATCCACACCCGCCACATCGGGTAGACGTGCTGTCAATTGCGGATCATCTGCCCGGATGGTCCCCGCACCCACCAAGATGGCGTCCATCCGATCGCGGAGCCGGTGCGAACAGTGGCGTGCTTCTTCGCTGGTCACCCACTGACTGTGGCCTGTTGTTGTGGCGATCCGACCGTCAAGGGTGGTTGCGATCTTCAACGTCACCAGGGGTCGACCGGTCGTAATCCACTGAGCAAAGGGCCGGATGAGCACTCGACTCTCGGACTCCAGCACGCCGACTTGAACCTCAAGCCCCGCTTGTTGAAGCCGCTCGACACCCGCACCATTGACCGACGGGTTGGGGTCCATGCAGCCGATCACCACACGTTTAACGCCGGCGTCGATCAATGCCTCTGTGCACGGTCCTGTCTGACCCGTGTGGTTGCAGGGCTCCAAGGTGACATAGGCCGTCAAATCAGAGACGTCGTTCGGACAATTCCGCAGCGCGTCCACTTCGGCGTGATCACTGCCTGCCTGAGAATGCCATCCTTCAGCCACCATGATCTCACCGGACACCAGGACACAACCGACCGGTGGGTTGGGGGCTGTCCGACCAATCCCTTCAGCGGCCAGGGCCAACGCACGGCGCATGAACCGGACGTCCTGGTCGCCGATCACACCAGACCCTTCTCAGCCTCACCGATTTGCTGAATTTCTTCGATGAAGTGCTGGATGTCACTGTAGCTACGGTAAACGCTCGCAAAGCGAATGTAGGCAATGGGATCGGTGTCTCGCAGAAAGGCCATCACCTCTTCACCGAGTTGTGAGGAAGGCACCTCGCGAGTATGAGCTTCTGCCAGCGACGCTTCCAATCGGTCCACAAACGATTCAACGGTCGCTGTGCCCACC
>CAUZBV010000569.1:0-2785 GCA_963578115.1 Myxococcales bacterium | reverse complement strand
ACGCGCCTTTTCGGTCTTCGTATGAATATATTTTGCTCTTCGTTTCACCAGCCCGGAGCTTCACCTTGTCATTCTGCGATCGCGGCACGCGCACTTCAGTCAGACCACTCGGCGCCGCCGACAGTACCGTCACATAGACATTAAATGCCTCCCGGTTGCGGATCGACAGTTCAATCAGTTCGCACTTGCTCTTACCCGGACGACAAGGCGCGAAACGGTTGGCCTCCTGAGCAGGCCCAATGTTGTCCAACTCACTGACTGTCGTCCTGTTGACCCAAGAAAGACGCGCTTTTTGTTTCTTTAAAGTGACATCAACATCGAAATCACCACCCTTCAAACCAGACAGCGTGCGGCTCTTAAAATACTGTTGTATGCGGTCCGCCAGGCTCGTCACAGCGCCCGCACGACCCGACCACAACCTTTTGCCTCGGTTGTCGACCAATACCACCTTGTTGCCGGCGCCGGCTTGTACAACCAACTCGGCCTCACCCCGTTTCACGGACTGATAGTGCCAACGTCCGAGCGTCTCACCGAGACCGGGCACATCTTTCTCCATCCGGACCCGCGCTTTGAGTGGGCTGTCGGGATGGGCGTAATCCACCACCGCGATTCGTGCGTTTCGAAAACTCGCTGTCTTTCCGTCCGGAGATGGACCGACCACCCGGGCATCACTGTGGTTGGCATAGACTCGAGTCACGCGAATGTGTGCTTTCGGCTGCTTCGAGTCATTCAACGCGCTGGCCGCCGGATAGATCGCCAGGACCGTCCCCTTGGTCAAGCCATGAACTTGCCCTGCCTCCAACTGCACATTCTTACGACTATCGGTCTCCCGAACAACAAAACCACGGCGGCGGCAACGGGGCGTCACGTTGGCAAACAGGCCCCGATCCCGATCTCCCTGCAATTGAGGCTGTTGATTCGTCCGAGAGCCCCGAATGTCACTGGTTATCGCGGTATGAAGTTGCGAATAGGTCATTCTGCGGCTCATGGAACGCAGCGCCTTGACCAGCGCTGCGGTGTACAAGCCCATGCACGGCTTGTGCGCTCCCCCACAGCCCCGAGTCTCCCAGGCCAGCTCGTTTGAATCGGCCGCGCTCAGCATCACAAAACCTTCTCGGCCACCCGCACCTTTTGCCATCCAGGGCATCTTTTCGTCGTCACGCTCCTGGGAGGCGCTTGCTCCACGCGTCTCTGCCGCGGGCTGGGATCGTGTCCGCTCCCCCCGGAAGTTGGCATCTTCCTTCGGATCTTCTTCACCGGCACCCCGCGACATGGATCCCGAGTGACAGCTGTCAAAGGACAAAAAGACCTCGCTCTTCTTGGCGCGAAGCTTCGCCAGCCACACGTTCATGTGGTCGTCGCGTATATTGTTCGTCCCATCTCGTATGCCCCGGTTGTCGAAAGGCACGATGGTCTCGTCGAAACCGTCCCATTCGTCACCGTTGTCGTCGGTCACCTGCTGACCGTGGCCCGAATAGTGAAAGAAAGCCACGTCCCCCGGTCCCCGGACACAGTCGATTAGCTTCTCCTGGAAGGCCCGCTTGATGCCCTGGAAGGTCGCATCGCGATCGGTGAGCACGGCCACCTCAAAGTTGTAGGGGTGTCCCTTCAGCACTGTCTCCAACGCCTGGATGTCATTCAACGCGCCCGCGAGACTTTTCCAGGGCCGGACCGTAGCGGGACCGTCCCCGTACGCGTCGATGCCCACGAGCAACGCGCAGCGTTTGGCGTTGCCCCGTTTGGCCGCATGAGGGATGGCCTCGTCGTCCATGGCCGGCGGATCCGTCTTGTCCACACGATCGTCATGCTCCTCGTTCGTCTCTTCAGAGCATTTGCACCCGAGCTCGAGGCCAACCGCCGCGATAACCCCGATGGCCGTCAGTCCCACAAAAACCCGCGTCATTTTCTGTTGCATCGCGCCACCTATTCCTTACTTCCAAAAATCCTGTGGAGTATCCCCTCCATTTGTGCTCGTGTGGCCCTCTTTTTGTAATGGCTAGAAGCAACGAGGAGTGTGCCCTCCAGGTCCTTCGCATAGGAAGATCGTCCGCGGCGATCCACCCGAAAAGCCCACCGCGCCAAGTGGTCATTCTTGGATCCGCGTATGCCCATCTTGACCAAGTCCACCCGACCGTCGCCGTTGGCGTCGTAATAGGCCCACACCATGACACCGCGCTGAACCAAAGCAAAATCGTACCGAGCTTTGAGGGCTTTCTTCGGGGATCCGTCCACCACCTGCTTGGCCAGTTTGCCCTTGAGACCCACCATCAGAACGTTCTGATTCTTGGTTTGGGCGACCACCACTTTCAATCCATACGCCAGACGGCGGTAGGCCTGGAATTGAGCGTCCTGGAAGCCAATGGGGTGCGGGAAGTGTGCGACCCCCCGCCACTCGGCGGCGCTGATGTCCCGGCCACCCAACCCTTCCATCATCGCTTTGTAACGCTTTGCAACGCGCCTGTCGCGAAAGACATCCGGTCGCCACAACAAGCGGCCAAAGAATTCCCCTCGACGCTTTTCATCCGACAGGCGCGCCCGCGCCACAGTGCTTCCATTGGTGGAGTTCAACTGGGCATCCAGTTCCCCATCGCCGTCCGTGTCCAGCCAGTGAACTTCTGCCCCGTGGATCCGTTTCCAGACAAACAACTCGTAATCGATGAAGTTCGATGCCCACATGTCCTGTGCAACCGCCGCGGTCTTAATCTCTCGTGTCGTGTCCTGGTCCAGGTCGGCCACATAGGCCCACGTGCTGTATTCTCGACCCGCCCTGTCGGTCATTTTTGGA
>CAUZBV010000568.1:0-2819 GCA_963578115.1 Myxococcales bacterium | reverse complement strand
GTCGATCCACGTACTATTCAAGTTCATCGGCCCTTAATCAATCACTGGAAACGTGCCCAAAACGGTTTGAGTCACCCCGCCGGCAAAGTGGATGAAGATTGCGTGCAGTGCTTCGGACTCCTATACTTGAGCATGCTTTTCGAAAGGGTGTTAAACGTCGGGTAGACAGGCAGATTACAGGGGCATACAAACAACACCATGATTGATCGCCGTCGGTTCTTACAACTTACTTCAGGCGCCGCACTGGGCCTGATGACCCCGCGTTGCTCTTCGAGCAAATCCACGGGTCCCGCCGACACCATCATCGCTCCCTCGCCCATGCTGTGGGGCGACCATGGGTCGGACGCGGCCCACGCCATGATCCCCACGAAATCGCGCCCCGAGGGCATATTGGAAGTCTTCCTGATGGGCGGCCTCAATCCGTGGGACACCTTTTACGTGGTTCCCGAGCACGGCGATCCCAAAAAAGGAGGCGAATTCGCCGGTCAGCAATGGTGGACCTGGCAGGACGGTGAAGAGAACATCCCCGACATCTTCCAACTCTGCGGTGGCGGCAACCGT
The DNA here is from genome assembly GCA_963578115.1 of Myxococcales bacterium. Lineage (GTDB taxonomy): Bacteria > Myxococcota_A > UBA9042 > CAUZBV01. Next base: position 2,258 of record CAUZBV010000568.1, on the reverse strand, counting down.
CCACTCTACGAACCTTTTGCTTTGGACTCGGAAGGCCTCATGGTCAACCTGGGGCCTTGGCTCTACCCGCTCCGTGAACGCAAAGACATCTTGGATCGGATGCGAATCCATGTCGTCTTCCATGATTTGGAACCGCACGAAGGCGCGTGCCCCCTCTTCTTGAGCGGACAACCGCGGGGTACACCTCGAATGGCCAGCACGGGGTCCCATGTACAACGCTACTGGAATGCACACGGGGTCGCGAATCGGACGGTCCCCTACAGCTATGTCATCTACCCCACCAGCAACTACTTTGCCGGGTTCAACGTAGAGTCGGCCTTCGCCATTGGTTCGCACCCAGGAACGGCACAGCCTTTGAGCATTGGGCTCATGCCCGAAAACCCACTGAGTGAGCAGCTGAGTCGAGCCACACTCACGGGGTACGCCGCCGAAGTCGACGCCGCCATTCAATTCTATTTGGAGCGTTTTAAAGCCGGATACACCGCACCTGGCGCGCCCAAATCGCTGGATGTGCCGGGCTTGATGCATTACATCCATGCCCGCAACGCCATCCAGATGAGCCCCGATCTGCAGGATCTCATCACCCCCGACCTGCTGAAGGTCATGACGGGAAGCGAGTGTGGCTACGAGGCTGAATTGGATCCCAGCGCAATGGGCCTCAAGATCGCCGCCCACTTGCTCACCTCTCCTATCGACCCGGCCAGGTACGTGCACACCGTAGACAGTGGGCTGATCGAGTCCAAGGACGGCGGCTACGATACCCACGAATATCATGTGCGAGACACATCTCGGAATGCCGTGCACATGTGCCGAGAGCTCATCCAAATCATCAACGAACCGGGCGAAAACGATCCCACCAAGCTGGACCTCGACCGGCATCAGGTGCTGATCACAAGCGAGATGGGACGCACGCCTTACGCCCAAGGCGGTGGCAACGTTCGGGGGCTCGATCATTGGCCCTATGGCTTCATCGCCGTATCGATCGGTGGGTTCGTCAATGACGAGCGCGCCGGCGTAGCGGGGGCGATCGGGGAAGATGCACGCTCCATCACGGGCATTACCCCCGCTGAATACCGTGCAGCACTCTTGTTGTCCCAAGGGATCTGGCCATTCTCACCCGAATCATTCGCCGTATCCGACGTCCGTGGTGCCAATTCGGAATTGGAAGCGGCCATGATGGTGCGCGAAAAGGTGTTGGGATTCACATCATGACGAGTGTGATCGGCCGGCACGCACAGCAAATCATCGTGCTCTTTTTGTGCGGGACGTTCATCGCGTCACCCACACACGCTGCTCCCGTACCCGACGCGGGCGATGAGGCGTTCGTCCGACGGGTGCTGCCCATGGTGTGGGGACGGCATCCCCTCTCTTCACGAGAGGTCGGTGTGCTGGTCCAAGTCCTGAAACAAACCAACCGGGCCGAGTTTGTCCGGGCGCTCGCCAAGGCCCCCGAGTACCGACAACGCTGGGCCCCCTTCGTGCGCGATTTGATCGCCGTGTATCGTATTGGCGATCCCACCAACACCGAGTGTTACTCGGCCAGCGCCATGGAATCAGTCGGTCCTGAGCTGGCCGCTCACGTCCGCGACCACGCACCCGAGGGTCAGGGGTTCTCTCAGCCGTGGACCATGACGGATCTCATTGATTCAGCGCTCCAGCTTGACGATCTATCGCCGGTCTTTCGCGCCAACCTCTTTGCCCACCTACGAAAAGATTACCGCACGGCCGACATGGGCGGCGCACGTGCCGCTCGCCAGGCGCGGGCCAAGGTGTTTTTGCGTAGCCAACTGAACCGTCGCTTGCAGTGCATGAGTTGTCACAACTCCGAGTTTTCCATCACCGGGTCGCCCGACCCCCTTCTGGACCGCACATGGGAAGTCCCGGGGCACTACGAGAAGGCGCTCTTTGGCTCCAGCGGAGGTCGCCATGTCTCCAGTCTTCGACCCTTCTTTCGCCGAAAGGGGGTCTTGGCCGGCTTCACTTATTTGGCCGACGGCGGCGAACCGGAACCGGACGAAGAGGAATATGCTACCGGCCACACGCCGTGGGGCATGGACGAGGGCTGTGGTCGATTCTATCTGCCCGGCCAAGTGTGGGAGGATGACTCGGACGACCTGGCCTTTATCGTCGGTGAGTTGGGCCCCCAGACCAGCGTGTGGGACCTGGAATCGCTCATGGCGGCAGGGTTGACCAGTCTGAGGGACGGACTGTCGATACAGCCGGATCTCTCCGTCAGCGGCGACCAAGCCATGGCGTGG
>CAUZBV010000567.1:0-2821 GCA_963578115.1 Myxococcales bacterium | reverse complement strand
TGGGCCTGAGAAAATCAATGGGCCCACATAAAAGCAGGATGCGATGGCCCAATTTGTCGCCGATTCATAACCACCGTGCTCTGCGACCGACGTCGTGATGACCGCCGGCACCAGAGCAACCGCCAGGAGAAGCGTGGCTGTGAGCAGCCGAATGGGGTGAAGCCTGTGACGCCACTTCGGCACCATCAGCACACACGTGGTGAAAGCAGCCAGAACGACGACACACAGTGGATTGTCCAGCGACGCCAACCCCACGAAGAGTACCATCCACAGTCCAAAACGTAGGTTGGCCGTGCGAATGTACCGGAGCATCATCAGTTGACCCAAGGCCGACAGCGTGAGGAAGCTTGCATAGGAGCGGTGTTCGCCAAAATAAAGGAGCGTTCTGGGATTGCAGAGGCAACACACGGCTATGACGGCCGCGACCTTGTGGGGGAGAAGTTCCGAACACATTCGGTACAAGGCCAAGCCGTACAACGCGTAGAGGAGCCAATGGAAGGCATTCAGGGCCGTCAACTCGCCCCAGGGAACCAGGATGATCAGAAAGAGTCGATGTACGAGAGAAGGGAGACCGGCGTCGCCGAGGTAGTACTGCAGCGAAAACATGTTGCTTGCGTCGGCCCCGGGAATGGCGAGATAAGCCACCTCGTCGGCTGTGGTCATCCCAGAGCTCCAGCGCATGATAAAATAGGCAGCACCCAAAACAATGGTTCCCCACACCCAATAGCGGCTGGTTCCAACCGGGGTTTTGGGTACAAGCTCTCGGCGGCCCATGAAGACCAAGATGCTGAGGAACAAGGCCAGCCATGGGAGTCCCGCTGCCACGCCCATGCTCACGGGTCTGTATGTGCCCCGGTAGGTGACCACTGTGGGGCGGTGCGGAAACTCGCTTGGGAGCGTCTCATGGAGCTGCTCGGCCCATTTTGGTGCCCCCTGGGAGAGGGACGACAGGGTTATGAACGGTGGTTTGCACCCTTCCTCCACGCGCCATTGGATGGACAGCGAATACCCATCCGCCGAGACCGAAACAGAGGCCAGCGCCCTGTCGAATGATATGTTGACGTCGGGCTCACCCGGTGCACCGGCTCTCTTTGCCAAAGCAGCGACCGACGCAATGATCGATGCCGGGTCGTCGGGCATTGGATAGACACAGCGGGTGACCTCTGCGCTTGGGAGCCATTGGGCTCTTGCCTGCGATGGCCAACCGACGACAAACGCCAAGAGCCATATGCAGGCCATCATCAGTGCGGCGGATTTCTGGGTGTTTGAGGCGTTGTTTTCAGGTGTCCACATGACATCCCGAACCCCAGAATGGTACGATTGGTCCGTGTTCGGCCTTCGGTATACAGCGCGCGTAGCGTTTGTCGTCTTTTGCATGCTTGGCGCTTCGTGTACCCGCCATTCTCCGTTGAATTCCGACGATAACGACATTTACACCACGCCACAAGACGGCGGGAATACGCCTACGGAAGTCTCGGCTCCCGAGGATGGGCAGCTTTCTCCGCCTCGCACGGAGCAACCTCTGGTTCCGCACGTGCACGGCACCCCCACTGTCGAGAACTTCGACCACAGCCTCTGTTATTACTTTTGTCACTTCACCGGGCACTGTGCCATTGATTTTGGCGGTAAAGCAGAGTGCTACGACACGTGCCATACGATGATCGCGGATGGTGAGGCCGGCAATGTGGCGTGTTTTGTCGCCAACTGCATGAACCCTGACAAGTGTCTGGAGGACATTCCGATCCCCAAGGCTTGTGATGCGATTTGCGAGGATGCCGCTGACTGTGCCGCCTTGGCGGTGTTGGGCATGACTCCTTCACCGGAGAGTTGCCGGATCATGTGTGCGGGTCGAGCCGTGGCAATACCTTCCTTCGGGTCCGCACTGGACTGCATGGTGAGCCCTCTGAAACAATGCGATTTGGATGCGGCTCTCGAGTGCTTGTCCAACGGCGCGACGTTTTGTCCCCTGGTGTGCCTGGAGGTTGCGGACAACCCCGGTTTCGAGAACGAGATCGATCCCGATTGTCCATGGAACGCGGTTTATCCCACAAAAGAGTCGTGCTTTGAACACTGTTCGTCACTGGACGTGGATGGGGCGTATCGAGCCATGAAATGTTTTGAGAGGCATGAATGCCAAACCAGCATACAGTGTATTGAGTCTTCATCAGCGCCTTGTGGAGACTATGTGGACGCCGTCCATCAACACTGTCCGGCCACGGCCTTTTGGCCGCCCTCGGTCACGCTTGCCAAGGCCGCGTGCAATGAGGTGTTTCACGGGGATTTTATCGGTTGGCCGGACAACGTGGACCATTTTTCTCAGTGTCTGGAGGCCATTCATTGTCAGGTTCAGAACCATTTCACCTGCTTAGTGCCGCCGGACCCGCGGTGTGACGCCATATGCACCGCGTTCAGTGCGTGCAGCATTATGACGTACTCCGAATGTTTCGCAGGCTGTTCCACTGCGGATGATATTGCCACCGTTGATCGTGTCGAAGCGTGCGTACATATTGGCTCGTGTGGATTCTTGGCGCAGTGCATCCCGTCGGGCGATGACGAACATGATTCTCCCGTTGATGTCTGCACCACGTGGTGCAACACGGCATCGACGTGTGGCATCGGGAGTGAGATTCCTCCGACGATTTGTCACTCCGACTGTCAGGGAACGCTGGATAATCAGGATGTGAACCCGGTTTGGCAATTGGGGTGCCACACGGGGGCGGGATGTGCCGCGTTCGAGACCTGTCTTGGGGTGCCCTTTGAGATCCATGCCCTTTGTTATGAAAGCTGTAATCAGTCCAACGCGTGCCACCACGTTACCGGT
>CAUZBV010000566.1:0-2825 GCA_963578115.1 Myxococcales bacterium | reverse complement strand
TCCCTTCAAAGGCTTCCGACACCACGGAGATGGTGAAGTGACCACCACCCCCTTCCACATGAATGTCGGCGCCCGGCAAGGCCGCAGCGATCGAACTCTTCAGCTGCTCAAAGGTCGACTCCAAGGATAGTCGCGTATCATGATGGCTCATAGGGATTGACCTCGTGTGATGGTTTGGGGGACGGGTTTGGTGGAGAAGTGTTTCCACAGGGTCGTTGCCCAGGCCGCCAGCTCGTTCATGCCCGGTCGTTCGGCATAAGGGCCCAACGATTCAAACGCCTGATCGAGGTGGTGCTTAACCTGGCGCCATGTCTCATCCACCGCCCCAGAGTTGATTACAGCGGCACCGATCTCCGTGGCGATCGCTTCATCGATGGAGCCGTTGGACCAGGCGCGTTCAATACGTTGTCGGATACTTCCAGAGCGTTGGGCTGCATAGAGCAGGGGATAGCTGGGGTTGTGATTCAAGATGTCGGCAAAGCGCGTTTTGTTGGCGTTCCCCACGGCCAAATCCTTGATGTCATCGGCCATTTGAAACGCCACACCAAAGAGATTGCCACACCGCTCAAAGCGTTGGGCTGCGTCAGGGTCATCACCCACCAATGCGGCAGCGCGGCCACACCAGCCGAAGAGGGCGCCTGTTTTCCCCATGGCGATGGCTTTCCAGCGATCGATGGGAAGGTCGATCCGGGCTCTGGAGCGAACTTCCAGCAAAGCCGCTTTGGACATCTCGGCAACGCAGTCAACCGCCGTCGTCGTGATCTCTGTCGAGTGGTTCCGCAGCTGTTGAATCGCCGTGGATAGCACCAAATCACCGCTGAGGACTGCGACCACATTGCCCCACTTCACATTGACTGTGGGTTGGTTGCGGCGCTCCGTTCCGTCGTCTACCACATCGTCGTGCAGCAGGCTCGCCGTGTGAATGAGCTCTGCGGCCACAGCGATATCTTCCAAACCACGCTGTGGGGCATCTGCGGTCTGACCGAACAACTGGACGAGACGGGGTCGTGCACGCTTGGCTCCCGGTGCGAGCACCAGGTGACGTGCGGCTTCGTTGAGTATCGCACCCGCCTCGTATGGCGATGCGTCGTCCACCTTCAACGCGTCCGTCAGTCGTCGCTCCACATTGGCATGAAAGTCATTGGCTGGGTGTTCGGTCATGAGTCCCTTCTATAGTTCACTGCGGCCCGAAGCTCAAATGATTTGACGCACTTGTTCAAATAGTTGGGCCGTTGTAGGGTCGGCCGCCGCCCTCTCAGTACAGCGAATTCCTGTGCTGAGAGGCGAATCCTCTGAAGGAATGAATCGCATGAATTTCGCCATGTGGAGCCAAGCACTTCGACGTATGCCTCGCCCTACAAGGGAGCAATGGGCCGATCTCGACATTGTTTCGCGCTATCTCATCGCCACACGGGCGGCTGTGATCTTGATGACGTTAATTTCTGCGGCCATCGCGGGGATCTTGGCGTGGCGCGACGGTGTGTTTGAGTGGAGGCCGTGGATCTTAGTCACGCTGGGCCTCATGCTCGCGCACGCCACCAACAACCTCATCAATGACTATGTGGACGATGCCAAGGGGGTGGACGAGGACAACTACTTCCGCACGCAATACGGACCCCAACTCTTGACGCAGGGCTACCTGACGCGGGCTCAGTTTTGGGTGTACATGGTCGTGACCGGCGGGGCGGCACTGGCCGTGGGGGCCGTGTTGGTGATCCACAGCGGCCCTCCTGTCTTGTGGCTCTTTGGTGTGGGCATCTTCTTCGTGATTTTCTACACCTGGCCGCTGAAGTACTTGGGCCTGGGCGAGCCGACGGTCTTGATTGTGTGGGGCCCCTTGATGGTCGGCGGTGGTTATATGGTCATCGCCGGAGAGTGGAACTGGAACGTGGCCTGGGCCAGCATTCCATACGCGCTTGGCGTGACCAGTGTTTTATTTGGCAAACATATCGACAAGCTGCAGGCCGACTCCGGAAAGAAGATCCTGACCTTGCCGGTCCTTTTGGGCCACAAGGTGTCGCGCTACAGCATCATCGGCATGATGGGGGCACAATACATCCTGATTTTTGCCCTCATCGGCGCCGGATATTTGTCGCCCATTATGCTCATTTGCCTCTACGGTCTCCGGCCCATGTACTTGGTGGGACGCCGTTTTTTGCAGTCCCCCCCCGCAGAGCCGCCTGAGGACCTCCCTCCGGGCGTTTGGCCGCTCTGGTACGTGGCGTTGGCCTTTTGGTACAACGCCCGTTTCGGCGGGCTCTACCTGCTGGGATTGTTGATCGACGCCAGCCTCACCGCCGCCGGTGTCTCCATCCGATTCTCGTTGTAGACTCTCTTTCAGCATGAGTCGTTAATCCGGTATCATGCGTTCATGAGTGGCGTGTTCATGCGGTGGTGTGTGCTGGTGGCGGCCTTGAGTCTAGGCGCAGCGTGCGCTTCGGAGTCCGCCCCCACGGACCCGACCTCCGGTGTTTTTTCCGTGTTGACCTACAATGTGGCCGGATTGCCCGAGGGAATCTCTGGCTCCAATCCAGAAGTGAACATTCCCGTCATTAGTCCGCTCTTGAACGACTATGATTTGGCGCTCGTTCAGGAAGATTTTTGGTATCACGAGGAGCTGATTCAGTCGGCGCAGCATCCCTATCAGAGCGAGCCCAAAGAGGTTCATAAGACCGTGGTCGACGACGGCCTCAACCACTTTTCAATCTTTCCTTTTTCACACTTCGAGCGGCACCAATGGGTGGCGTGCTTCGGGACGTTGGACAGCGCAAACGACTGTCTGGCCGAGAAGGGGTTTGCGGTGGCCACCTTCACCATCGCACCCG
>CAUZBV010000565.1:0-2831 GCA_963578115.1 Myxococcales bacterium | reverse complement strand
TCGACCTCATCCTGAAAGAAGACATCGACACAGAACCACCCGCCGGGCCCGACGCCGTGTCCACGGGATTTCGTTTCACCGCCATCCCCGCAAACATCGTGGGCGTCGAAGAGTAACGATGCGACCATGCGATATTCCCTCTCCATAGTGTGGTTCCTCGGGCTCCTGGTTTGTTGGGCGCCCAGCGGCTGGACGCAGTCACCCCGTGCCTCGCTCCAACCATCGCCAGCCCAGGGAGGCGATCCGCTCTCATACGATGTGCAGAATCCCCTCTCGGCAAACCCACATACGCCCATCCTTATCGCCCTTCACGGGGCCGGGTCCACCGGGAAAAAAATGGGGCGCCTGGTCAAACGGCTCATGCGTTTGCCCCTTCGAGTCGTTCTTCCCAACGCGCCCTTCCCAACCCGGCGGGGACACTCCTGGTACCAGATCCGACGGGCGAGCTCCGATTCGGACGCAGGCTTTTCGGTCGCCCGACTTGTGGACTTACTTGAGACCCTGCGCCACCGATGGCCCGAGGCCCCCTCGCCGTATCTGGTCGGGTACAGTCAAGGTGCCGTCATCGCGCTACGTCTCACTGCCGAGCATCCCCAACTGGTCAGTGGCACCATCGCCTTGGCCGGCTACCTAGTCCCCGACAACCTGACCGTACTGCCCGCTTCTTTGGGAGCCCCGGGGCTCTTTCTGGCAAACGGGCGACGCGATCGAACGATCCCCTTTCAAGAGGGTCGCGAGGCCGCAGCAGCTTTTCGCGTGCAAGGCTACGAGGTTTTGTTTGTGCCTCACGGCGCCGGACACGGTTGTCCTCGTGCAATTTGGAAAGCGGCGTCGCGGTGGTTAAAGGGAGAAATCCATGGTTTTTCCACGAGTCTTTGACGGAACAAGAGCGACGCGATCTCCCCACTACACCTCGAACAAAACCTTTTCTGGCTGATGGCTCCACCATTCTGGTAGGCTGGCGCCGTGTCGAGGAGCCCCAAACAGTGGATCATTCTCTTCGCGGTGCTGGGTAGCCTCGGCGCCGTGACCACCGCTGTGGTGCTCTCCATGGATGCCCCGGTCCCACCCAACGCGACACCGGAACCACCCGTGCCCCCCGAAGAGGTGGCGCTCCATGGCCGAGAACACCCGAATCGTCTCGCCCGTCGAGGACTGGAAGACACACCCACGATCACTGCAGACACCCTGGACGGCATTGTCGCGTTGCACGACACCGGTGATCACGAAAACAGCCTGCGGGTGCTTCGGGAGTGGCTGCCCCAACATGCCGACCACCCCGATGTTCCGTGGGCCACGGCCTTGTTGGGTGTGTGGCAATCACAAGCAGGGCACCACGAACACGTCGTGGCCACACTCGAAAACGCCGTCCTGCCCGCCATCATTCAGGATGTGACCCTGTCGACGCTCGCCGGGTCATTGCGGGCCCTTGGACGACCCGAGGACGCAGTGAAACCCCTCACAGAGATTCTCGCGTACGCCCGCAGCCCCTTGGCACCGCAAGCGGAGTTCGATCGGGCCGACGCCCTCTTCGAAGCCACCCGACACGAGCGCGCTTTGCGCCGTTACAAAGAGGGACTGAAACACTACCCAGCGTACCCACGCCGCTGGAATGTGCGACACCGTATGGCCATCTGCTTGGAACGCCTAGGGCGCACCAAGGAGGCCATCACAAACCACCGCCGAATTCGTCGAGAGGTTCCCGAAAGCCAGGCCGGAGTCCTGGCAACCCAGGCGCTGGAGCGTCTGCGCAAAGCCGGGCAGGCCATCCCAGCCTGGAGACTAAACGATGACATCGAATGGGCCACGACCTTACGAAAGTCCCGCCGCTGGGCCGATGCGCTGGAGCGCCTCGATGCCCTCGTGCCGCGCCTCAGCGCACGGGCCGACAAAGCAAAGGTCCATTGGCAACGCGCAAAGGCACTCGAATCCCTCGAGCGATTCGACGAATCCCTGAACGCCTTGGACACCGCAAAAAGCGTTGGGTACTCCGGCCGGCGCATCCGACGAGCCCGGGTCAAGATCCTCCAGCGACAGGGGAAGACCAAGCAGGCTGCGCGCGAGGCTCGTCGTTTGGAACGACAAAGGGACGAAGCGGAGAAAGTCGCCGCCAAGCTCCTCCGCGAAGGTGGGCTCTTTAAGCGCGCCGCCGCCTTGTTTCGGCGGCACCTGGATCCCGAGCACAAGCTGGCCGACGCGTGGCTCACCAGTTGGCTCCATTATCAAACGGGGCGGCTCAACAATGCGGAGACCGGATTTCGCCAGCTGGCCCTTCGGACCCGGAGTGTTGCACAAAAAGCACGATACTGGCTGGGACGAACGCAGCAACGGCGCAAGCGCTTGCAGCAGGCACAAGAGTCCTTTCAGACGGTCGCTTCTGCCAATCCACGGTCGTATTACGGACTTCAGGCCATCAATCGACTCTTGGACATGGGCCAGGACGACTGGGTGATCGAACACACGGGCGCCGTCGCGAATCAGCTGCCGAGCGCCGACGATCGCAAGACCGGCCAGGCACGCGTCCATTGGCTCTCGGTAGACGGCAGCACCCTGCCTCCGACCCGGCCCGTGCGCGCTCCAAACCGCTTTGACGCGTTGACCACGCCCTGGGTGTCGGCCCTACCCGAGCTCAAGCGAGCGAGCGTGCGCTACCGGCTGGGGCTGGATGAATTGGCGCGCCATGAATTGCGGATCGCGTTGAGTGAGTACAAGCGCACACGGAAAGGCCGCGCACGGATCTTGGCCAATCAACCCACCAGCTTGTACGTGGACCATCGGACGAATCGGAGCGGATTATGGGGGTCGTCGCTGGATCGCTCCCGAGGGCTTGG
>CAUZBV010000564.1:0-2832 GCA_963578115.1 Myxococcales bacterium | reverse complement strand
TGAATGGGCGCCAGCCAGGTGGGAAAGGCCCCGCCGTAGTGCTCGATCAAGAAGGCCACAAAGCGCTCGTGGGTGCCCAATGGCGCCCGATGGATGATGTACGGGCGTTGCAGCGTGTCGTTGGCGTCCGTGTAATTCAAGTCCATCCGCGCCGCGATCCCAAAGTCCAACTGGTTGGTGCTGGCGCTCTCCTCACGACCGGTGACGGTCCGGAATTGAAAGTCCACTTTGGGTCCGTAAAAGGCCGCCTCGCCCTTCCCTTCCACGTAGGGCAACCCGCTCTCTTTCATGGCTTCTTCCACGATGGCTTCGGAGAACGCCCAGCCCTCGGGATCGTCGAGGTACTTGTCTTTGCCTTTGGGATCGTCCGGATCCCAGGTGGAGAAGCGCATGTAGAAGTCCTCGATACCCAAGATCCCATAGAGCTCTTTGTGCAAGTCCATCACGGCCAGGAACTCGTCTTTGATCTGGTCAGCCGTGCAATAAATGTGGGCATCGTTCATGGCCATGCCGCGAACCCGAAGCAGACCAGACAACGCGCCCGAGTCCTCAAAACGATAGACCTGGCCGTACTCCGCCAGGCGGATGGGCAGGTCCCGATAGCTGCGTTTGCGCGCGGCGAAGATCCGGTGATGGTGCGGACAGTTCATGGGCTTGAGGCAGTAGGCCTCCTTGACCACCTGGGTGGTTTGCCCATCCTCGCTCTCCTGCTCTTCTTGCAGCTCCATGACCGGATACATGCTGTCCGCGTAGTAGGGAAGATGGCCGGTCTGGTAGTAGAGATCCACCTTGGTCAGGTGCGGTGAACACACCCGCTCGTAGCCGGCCGCAAACTCCTTCTCGCGAGCCAGCTTCTCCAGCTCGTCTCGGATGATGGTGCCGTTGGGGAGCCAAAGCGGAAGCCCCTTGCCGATGGTGTCGTCGATGGTGAAGAAATCGAGCTCCTTGCCCAGCTTCTTGTGGTCCCGCGCCAGCGCCTCTTTGTAGGCTTTGACATGGGCGTCCAGCTCCTCGCGGGTTTCAAACGCCCAGGCATAGAGCCGCGTCATCATGATGTTGTCCGAATCGCCCCGCCAGTACGCGCCGGCGACTGTGCGGATCTTGAAGCAGCCCGCCGGGATCTCCCGGGAGCGCTCCACATGAGGCCCTTCGCACATGTCCAAGAAGGGACCGTTCTGGTAGAAGGTCAGATTCTCGATGCCCTGATTGTCAAAGAGCTCGTTGGCGTACTCCTGCTTGTAGGGCTCGCCCATCTCTTCCAAACGCGCCATGGCCTCGGCGCGGGGCAAGTCTTCGCGCTCGAAGAGTTGGTTCTGTTTGATGATGTGCTTCATCTTCTTTTCGATGGCCGGGAAGTCCTCTTCGGTGATGGGTTCCGAGAGGATAAAGTCGTAATAGAAACCATCGTCGATGGGCGGACCAAAACCCAACGTCGAGCCCGGACGAATGTCCAAAACCGCTTGGGCCATGATGTGGGCCAAGCTGTGTCGAATGCGGTACAGCTTATCGTTTTCCGTCGGGTTCGCTTGCGTCTCCATCGTTCCTCCAAAACCACCCGAATGGCTTGTCGTCACCGGGAATGCCCCCACCATACGTTCGCCGCGGTCCTTGTCAACACTCGGCGTGGCTTTGTTTCCAGATCATTCAATAGGCCCAAACCTTCGTGGCGGCGCCCAGGTCTTCCAACATCACCACTCCCTGGTCACTCCCCCCAAATTCTGATGTAGTGCTCCCATGGGCACAACGACCAATCCCACCGACGAATTGCGCTGCACAGAGCAAGACGGTCCCGAAGACTTCATGGCGCTCAACGAAGCCGTGCTCTATGAAAACGAAGCGGAAAACACCATGGTCCTGGGTTGGGTGAATCGCTACCGCTTGGGCAAACCCGTGGAACAAGGCGCGCTGTTTCTGACGATTCAGCGAGGCGAACAGCCCGTCGGCTACGGCGTCCAGACCCGCGCAAAGAGCGGCCTATTGGTCTCGAACATGGACGATGCGGCCGTCGATGTGCTGGTGAATCATCTGACGGACGGCATGGAACCCATGGCCTGCGTCTTTGGACCGCACACGGTCGCCGCCCAGTTCAGTACCCGATGGACCGAAAAACACGACGTCCAGGCCCGACGAGAAATGCGCCAGGGCGTGTATCGGCTGCGCACGGTCAAGCCACCGGATCGGGCCAATGGCCGCATGCAACAAGCCGACGAAACGGTGCGCGAACGCATCACTTCGTGGGAAGAACGCTTTATCCGCGAGGTCTTTCGGAGTGAAGCGCAGTTGGAGATAAACCTTCAGAATATGCGACAGCGCACCATCGAGGCGGAGCGGGTCTACTTCTGGCACGACGAGACAGGGACCCCGGTGTGCATGGCGGCGAAGACTCGAGAGAGCCGAAACATTGGCTACATCTCCTTGGTCTACACACCGCCCGAACACCGCGGCAAAGGACACGCCTCTCGCCTCTGCGCCGTGTTGTCCCAGGATATCCTGGATTCGGGCAAGACCTTCTGCATGCTCAACACGGATCGGAACAACCCCACCTCCAACGCCCTCTACCAACGGATCGGCTACGAACCCATCGGCGGGTGGGCGGCGTACCGGTTCGACGCTGACGAATGATTTCACTTCGGGTTTTAATTGTTGTAAGCTCTTTCAACTCACTAGGCGTCGGAAGAGGGAAAATTATGTGTAAGGACACTTTCTTGAGCGTGCTTTGTGCATGCGCACTGGCTTTGGCAACGTTGGGGTGTGGCGATGACGACGAAACATCGACGCCACCGGGACCCACGGAACTCAGTTGCACAGATAGTTGTGTGAACAAGTGCAATG
>CAUZBV010000563.1:0-2834 GCA_963578115.1 Myxococcales bacterium | reverse complement strand
ACTGGAGACTGGAGAGTACCAGGGTCTTTTGTAACCGTTCTTCCCTTCGACGGCCTTCACTCTGACGTAGGAGCGTGATAGGGTCACTCTCCTTGTTTTTGGTGTCGCTGTAACGGGAGGTGTTTCCATGTCGACCAGCATGAACTCTTTTGGGGCCAAAACGGTTCTTGAAGCGGGTGGTGAGTCGTACACTATGTACCGGCTGGCATCGTTGACGGATCAGGGCATTGGTCACGTAAGTCGCCTGCCCTGTTCCCTGAAGGTGTTGCTTGAGAGTTTGCTTCGCCACGAAGATGGAAACACCGTCACAGTTGATGACATCAAGGCATTGGCCGGCTGGGATCCCGCCAATCCTTCCCAAGACACTGAAATCGCTTTTCGAGTCGCTCGAGTGCTCTTGCAGGATTTTACAGGCGTACCGGCGGTGGTGGATCTGGCCGCCATGCGAGACGCCATGGTGCGTATGGGCGGGGATCCTCAGAAGATTAACCCCTTACGCCCGGCGGATCTGGTCATCGATCACTCCGTGCAAGTGGACCATTTTGGATCCAAGCGCGCCTTTCAACTGAACGCGGATCTTGAATTTGAACGAAACAAGGAGCGGTATGCGCTCCTACGGTGGGGACAGGATGCGTTCGAGGACTTTCGCGTTGTTCCGCCCGACACAGGGATCGTGCACCAGGTGAATTTGGAATACTTGGCCCACACCGTGTTTGTGGACCGGAAATCCACCGAAGCGCATCCACTGGTGTACCCAGACAGCTTGGTTGGGACCGATTCCCATACCACCATGATCAACGGATTGGGCGTGGTCGGCTGGGGCGTCGGCGGGATCGAAGCCGAAGCGGCGTTGTTGGGCCAGCCCATCGCCATGTTGATCCCCGAGGTAGTGGGCTTTGAGTTGACGGGGAAGTTGCCCGAGGGAACCACAGCGACCGACTTGGTGTTGCGTGTGGTGCAAATGCTTCGCGAAAAGGGTGTGGTCGGAAAGTTTGTGGAGTTTACGGGCGCGGGGATGGACGCGTTGGCATTGCCCGACAGAGCCACAATTGCGAACATGGCCCCCGAATATGGCGCGACCATGGGATTTTTCCCGGTCGACGCAGAGACGCTCAATTATCTTCGTTTTTCGGGCCGTTCCGAGTCACAAGTGGCCTTGGTCGAGGCCTATTGCCGGGCCAATGGGCTGTTCCGGACCCATGACAGTCCACCTCCGCTCTTTTCTGACACGCTGCAGCTGGATTTATCCGAGATCGAGCCCGCGATCGCCGGCCCGCACCGCCCCCAAGATCGGGTGGTTTTGCGGGAATCGAAGAACGCGTTTCGCAAGGCATTGGTCCACATCTTGGACCGCCAGGGACAGCTGACGATTCCAGAGGGAGCACCGACGGATTCGGCCGGACTGCTGGACGCTTTGGGTTCGGCCGCGCGCGACGAGTTGGGCCGTATCGTGTCCGTGACGGACGGTGAGAGCACGTATTCCATAGGCCACGGTTTTGTGGCCATCGCGGCCATCACCAGTTGCACCAACACATCCAATCCATCGGTCATGGTGGGCGCGGGGCTTTTGGCGCGCAAGGCCAACGCGTTGGGATTGCGGGTGAAACCCTGGGTGAAGACCAGTTTGGCCCCCGGTTCCAAGGTGGTGATGCGCTATCTCGAAGCGTCGGGGTTGATCGCCGATTTGGAGGCCTTGAACTTTCATCTGGTGGGGTTTGGCTGCACCACGTGCATCGGAAACTCGGGTCCTCTGCCGGCCCCAATCCAGGACGCGGTGCGTTCGAACAACTTGGCCCTGGTGAGCGTCCTGTCGGGCAATCGAAACTTCGAAGGTCGAATTGGTCCCGATGTCCGGGCCAATTACTTGGCGTCTCCGCCCCTGGTTGTGGCCTATGCGTTGGTAGGACGAATGGACATCGATTTGACCCGCGAGCCTTTGGGCACGGACACCGAAGGCAACGCCGTGTACCTCAAAGATATTTGGCCGACCCAGCAAGAGATCCAGGACACACTTCGGTCGTCGTACCACAGTGAGATGTTCGAAGAGGCGTATGGCAACGTCTTTGAAGGCGATTCGGTCTGGCAGAATTTGGCCGTTCCGGGCGGAGACACGTACGCATGGGAGGAAAGTTCTACGTACATCAAAGAACCGCCGTTCTTTGTGGACATGCCGCGCCAGCCCTCGCCGACTGCCGATATTGTGGGTGCTCGAGTGCTGGCCAAACTGGGTGATTCGGTGACGACCGACCACATCTCACCGGCGGGCAATATCGATCCAGAGAGTCCCGCAGGGCGGTATTTGAAAGAACATGGTGTGGCGCCAGCGCAGTTCAACTCGTATGGCTCACGACGCGGCAATCATGAGGTGATGATGCGGGGCACGTTTGCCAATGTTCGTCTTCGCAATCAACTGGCACCGGGCACGGAGGGTGGTTGGACCACATACCTGCCGACCGGTGACGTGATGTCCATTTATGATGCGGCGATGCAGTACATCGAGACCGGCACGCCGCTGATTGTGTTAGCGGGCATTGATTATGGCATGGGCTCTTCGCGGGACTGGGCAGCGAAAGGCACTCTGCTCCTGGGGGTGAAAGCGGTGATCGCAACGAGCTTTGAGCGCATTCACCGCTCCAACCTAATCGGCATGGGCGTGTTGCCGCTGGAGTTTACCAACGGGCAGACTCACGAAGCGCTGGGACTCAGCGGTACCGAGACCTATACCATTCAGGGCTTGAAGGGCGGGTTGACCGCGGGTCAACAATACACGGTGACTGTCACACCCAATGACGAGCGTGCGACCTTCGAGTTCACGGTACAAAGCCGTGTGGACA
>CAUZBV010000562.1:0-2836 GCA_963578115.1 Myxococcales bacterium | reverse complement strand
TCTCGTCGATGTACTCTTGGCCTTCGTAGTAGCGCTTACCGGCATAGCCCTCGGAATACTTGTTCGTCAGCACAGAGCCCGTCGCATCGAGGACGGCTTGGCTGACGTAGTTCTCGCTGGGAATCAATCGAATGGCGTCAAATTGACGTCGTTCTTCTTGGCGGATGAGATCATGTACCTGTGGATCGGTCTTCAGCAGCGCTTGCATTGAGTGCCCTCCTCAGAGCGGATGGTGCATCATAGGCCGCACCCTAGCAAACGCGTTGGGGCCGCGCAATCACCCTTTCAGCCACAACCTTTGCGCACTGGATAGTCGTGGTACAATCATGTTGGAGGTGGGTCATGCCGCGATGGGCCGAAACGGCGATCATCCTAAGCGTGGGCGTCATTGTCACCATTGGCCTCATGCTTTTTGCTCGATGGCGAACGCCCGATGTGGAGGATCCCTATGCGCTTCTCGACAGGGAGTCGGTAGAGGCGAGCACCGCCGAACCACCGGAGTCGCATTCCAGTTCGTCGGAGAACCCACATGCGTTGTCCGTCAAGACCGGCGAGGAGACCGGTGGGCAAGGTCCGGGTATTCGGGTGCCCCCCCATCCGGTTGTGGAGACAAAAGAACAGGAGCCGGACGAAGGCTTGTCGCCGAGCATACTCAAAGCGTTGGATGAGATGCCCAAATTGCGGATTCTTACGGCCACCGATGAGGAGGCGACGGCCCTTGGCGAAGAGCCGGACAAAGCGGGAGAGCCCGACGCGGAGGACGAAGAGGAGGCCGAGAAAGAGGAGGCCGCTCTAGGGACTCAGAAAGAGCCTCCAGCGGTTCGGAGAGCCGAGAGAGAACTTCGGGTGTTGGAACAAGCACGACAATCACTCCAACGGCTTCATCAACTGCTGGTTCGTCCCGATGTGACACGGGCAACGGCACAGGCGGAGGCCGACAAGCTGACGAAGCTCTTGAAAGAACTGCCCGAAGCCACGCGCAACGAGGTGAGGGCGTTGGTAAAACAAGGATATGACCTCCGTGTCCAACGCGCGAACCCGAGTGATGGGTTGTCGAATCGGACCGCGAGAGGTGTGAATGTCGGCAATGCGGCGCTAGGGAACAAGGATGACACGCCGGTTGATTTGCGTGGCTTGGATCAGAAAATCCGCCAATTGCGTGATCAGGTTGGGGCGACCCGTTCGAACGCCACCGGGAGCCCGGCAACCACCAGCGTTCAATCCAAGCCCGTGGGAGCAGGGGTACAGCCGGTCAGTCCGTGATGGACGGTGGATTAGGGTGGGTTGTGGTCGTGACGATAACCCACCAAGCGTAGCGGATGAGGATGGGTCTCGACGCGGATTCGATCGCCCAGCACCAAAGGTATCTTCTCTCTGTGTCCATCCAAGAAGACGGCGCCCATTCTCATTTTACTGAGAAATTCGATCGGGCCGCGCACGATGCCATCCGTCAGTGAATAGGTTCGTTCGGGCTCTCGGTATAATTCGCGTACCAAGAATTGGATCCGAGTATCGTCGATGGGCAACATTCGCCCCCCCGCAGAAAGAATCGCGGACGTGGATCCGGCCGCTGTCGCTATCCACACGCCGGAGGATTTGTGCTCTTCGGAGGCGTTGTCGCATTGCAAGATGTAACGACTGACCGCGGCCGGCACAATGTGGGCCAGGAGCACTTCATTGAGGATGGGGGTATCGATCACATGCCCATTGAGCGCCACCTGCAAGCGCGTCAAAGGCCTGGGAACCAACGCTCCCTGTGCGAACGCATCCAGCACTTCGCCCAATTGCGTGGCATCGGTTGCACAAAAGTGTCCAACCGACACACCGGGCGATGAATTGACACCGAGCAGCGGTAGGTCCCGGATCGAGTGGCTTACATCCAAGAGTGTGCCGTCACCACCGACGCTGATCACCAAATCGACATCATGCTGCTCGAGCGCCAATTCGGCTCGATGGACAAAATAGCTACCATGACCGCGCTGCTGGATACATTCGCGTACTTGCTCAATGGCGGCTGCGTTTTGTTCGTGGACGTTCTCGAAACGATTGTAGAGTTCCGGTTCACGGTCACGAAGCTGGTCCATGGCCATCTCTTCGTGTTCAACGTACAACTCCAACTGGCTCTTTTTGTAGACGACCAAGAGTCGGAGCCGACGACCGGGCTGTGCTGCCTTCATCTGTTCGTTGGTAGTGGATGAGCACACACGCTGTCAACCAGACATCGTGCATGTCCCCACATTCAATGCACTATTCCGAGCGACGCGTGGGTTAGAACGCTGATAGGTTGTACCCACCGGCTTGCACCACCGAATCAGCGATGATGTCTCGTTCCCGGACAATGTTGGTCCGTAGATCGCATTGCCAAGGCTGCAACTGTGCCAATAATGCGTCGGCTTCATCGCCTTCCGTCATCGCGAAGACCAGCTGTCGCTTTGTGCTCTCCACCTCTTCCGCCGCTTGGGCAACCAGGAAACGTGTCATTGCGTCGGACACGGTAGTATCCACCTTGTTGTCGACATGGCGCTGGCGACTTCGGGCCACCACGGAATCCAGGACATAGCTCTCGATGACCAAGTTGGAGAGCATGAGCAAGATCTGCTGTTGGCTCTCCAAGCCTTGCATGTATTTTATGGCAGCCTTTTGAAGCAGAAGGCCTGTGGTGCCTTTGATGCGCTGAACCGCATCCAATTCTTGAGCTAGCGGACCATCCGGGGGCGCAGTCGGCCCGTCTTCCAGACCCTTCATCCACGGCATGAGATCGAGCCGGCCTTTCATGGCACGCTTGAGGATCATTCCCGGAATGAGCAGTCGGTTGATCTCGTTGGTTCCTTCAAAA
>CAUZBV010000561.1:0-2842 GCA_963578115.1 Myxococcales bacterium | reverse complement strand
GGGAAGCCTCCACTAAGTGCGGAGCAAAAGGACCAAATCAAGGCGTGGGCGGAGGCCGGTTTCCCCGAATAGAGCGCCACGAAACCCTCCGTGATGGGGAACAATCACCACGTATTCAACGTACTTGTATCGAATGAATAAACACGACCTCGATTGCCTCTTCGTCCATGCACCCAAGGCACACAACCACTACCTGCCTTTTGGGGATTTCTTTAATATTACCTACATGCCCATGGGGCTTCCCGCCATCGCGCGCGTCCTTCGAGACCGGGGCCATCGAACCGAAGTCATTCACCTGGGTGTGGAGTGGCTTGAAGATCCACAATACAACATCGCGACGGACACAGACGGACAGACCATCCGAGCCATCGGCCTGTCGCTCTATTGGCATTACCAGAGCTACGACGTCATCGAAGTGGCCCGTGCGCTCAGAGCGGTTCATCCGGACGCGTACATCTTCTTGGGCGGGCTGACCGCCGGATACTTCGCCCAAGAAATTCTGACGCAGTTCCCATTCATTGATGCGGTCATTCGGGGCCACGCCGAAGGCTCCTGCGACGTCCTGGTCGATCGACTCAAGACCGGGGGCGATCTCGGTCACGTGCCGAGCATGCTACATCGACTCGCCGACGGCACTATCGTGGACAACAACCAGAACCCGGCGGCGGCATCGTCCAGCCTCACACCGACCCTGGATGAACTTCATTTCGCCGATCTCTCGGTGATGCGTCATCCCGAAACGTACGCCAAGAGCTTTGGGTTCCCCTTGGCCTACGGACGAGAATTCAGCGGGGCGGAAAACCAAGCCATGCTCAGTATGGGTCGGGCGTTTTTTCCCTTGTTCATCGGTCGAGGTTGCCCCTGGATGTGCACCTTTTGCGGCGGCAATCGGGACACGCTTCGCCGCGTCAACGGGACCAGCAAGTTGAACTGGCGTTCGCCCGATCGGGTCGTGGACGACATCCGCCAAGCCATGGAGTTTGGCTACAAAACCATGGCGTTGTGCTTTGATCCCACCCCCACCAAAGACACCTATTACCGCACCCTGTTTGAGAAGATCCGACAAGCGCGTCTGGACGTGGACTTTTACTTCGAATGCTGGGGCCTACCCACCCTTGCCTTCATCCAGGACTTCCGAAAGACCTTCCCGTCGCCCGAAAGCTACCTGGCCATCTCCCCCGACACGGGCAACGAGGCCATTCGGAAGATCAACAAACAACCCTTCTTCACCAACGACGAGCTCTTCACCGCGTTGGACCGATTCGAAGAACATGAGGTGACCTTCGACGTGTTTTACACCATGGCCTTGCCCGGAGAAGTGGTGGCCACCGCACGGGACACCCAGAACCAGATCAACGACATCGCCGCTCGGTACCCACGCGCCCGACGCTTGATGACCTGGACGGTCCAACTGGAGCCTGGTTCCGCCCAATACGAACGTCCCGAATCGTTCAATATGATCACCGACCGTCATGGCTTCGCGGACTTCTATCGAGTTCATGGCGGCCAACGCGCCGACACCTATTCCAGCTTGGGCTTCAAGATCAACGACTACTTTGGCGACGAGCGGGACCAAGGCGGCATTCAAGAATTTGAACGCCACCTGCAGCACCTTAAATGCATGGAATTTTGCTTCCTGGGGCGGGATCCGCGCTTTTGGAATTCACCCGCCCAGGGACGACAACACTGCCTGGAGCGGCGGCAGTTGCTGGCCAAAAGACGGGGAACAGCACTCCCTCAACGTGCAATCGGGGAGGGGTTCGACTATATGGATGCCATCGCCGAAGAAGACAAACTTCGGCCCAAACAGGAACGCCATCAGTGGATTTGACAGACAACGCCCCCATTCAGATCGTGGATTGCACCCTCCGAGAGGGGGAACAGACCGCGGGTGTTTGGTTCACGGTGGAGGAAAAACTGGCGCTCGTCGACGCGCTGGCCCAAGCCGGTGTTCGCTGGCTCGACGCCGGCATGCCCGCCGTTTCCGCAGACGAGCGGACTTTCCTTCGCGCGGCGACGGGGCGGACGGAGGCGCTCATCGGCGCGTCGGTCCGGGCGATGGTCGAAGAATGTCAACTGGCCATCGACTGCGGCTGTGATGAGATCTTTGTCATCTGCCCGGTCAGCCCATTGCATCGAACACAGCGCTTGGGCATGGATGAAGACGCCATGCGTCGACGGATCGAAGCGGTGGTCCAGACCATTGTGCGGTCTGGGCGCACCTGCAACATGGTGGCGGAAGACGCCTCTCGAACCGATCCGATCGAGCTCCGGCAACTTCTTGACACCGCACTGAACGCGGGCGCTGACCGCCTCTTTTTGTGCGACACGGTCGGACAGTGGACACCATCGGGCGCCAAAGAGGCCTTTGAAGTCCTGAGCGCCGAGCTGGGGGACGTCCCCCTGGGCGTCCATTGCCACAACGACTTTGGGATGGCCACGGCCAACACCATCGCCGCCATCGAGGGGGGATGCACGTGGCCCACGACCACGGTCAACGGCGTAGGGGAGCGGGCGGGCAACGCCTCGCTGCTGGAGGTCGCCGCCGCCTGTGATCGGCTCATGGACCGCCCTACGCCGCTGCAACTGGACGCCCTCACGGCGGTCAGCAAACAAGTCGAACACCTCACGGGCTTTTTGGTTTCGCAACACCAACCGCTCGTGGGCTGGAACGCGTTCCGCCATGAATCGGGGATCCACATCGACGGCTTGATCAAGGACGCCACCACCTACGAAGGGGTCGCTCCCGATCTCTTGGGAAGAGAACACCGCTATGTGGTGGGCAAACACTCAGGCACCGCGCTCCTTCGACGTTTTGCCCAGAGCCATGATTGGCCCCATG
>CAUZBV010000560.1:0-2863 GCA_963578115.1 Myxococcales bacterium | reverse complement strand
CCGCCCCCTCATCGTGGCCCATCGCGGCTGGTCCCACAGAGCGCCGGAGAACACCCT
Organism: Myxococcales bacterium; assembly: GCA_963578115.1. Classification (GTDB taxonomy): domain Bacteria; phylum Myxococcota_A; class UBA9042; genus CAUZBV01. The sequence continues at coordinate 2,806 of CAUZBV010000560.1, read as the reverse complement.
GGCTGCCTACCGACTGGCCCTCGAAACGGCCGCTGAGATGGCCGAGTGCGATGTGCACGTCAGCGCGGATGGCGTGGTCATGCTCCTCCATGACGAGACCTTGGACCGGACGACCAACGGTTCCGGTCCCATGTCGGCAAAGACCGCCGCAGAATTGAAGACGCTCGATGCGGGCAGCTGGAAAGATCCTCAATACGCCGGAGAACGTATTCCCACCTTGGTGGAGGCGCTCAAGCTGGTCCACGGAAAGCTGCGATTCGTCATTGAGATCAAGGGGACGGGCATGGGCCAAGCCGTCGTGGATGCCATCCAAGAAGCCGGTGTGAAGCCCACCGAGGTGATGATCATCTCGTTTCACCACGCAGCCCTGGTGTCCATTTTGGCCATCGAGTCCTCCCTGCCCAGCGCCTGGTTGCTGGACGCACTGCCACCGGCCCCGGCTGACCGGGCGCAGCTGCTACAGCATGGCCTGGACTTGGGCATAGAGGGCATCGGACTCTCGCGCAAACGGGTCGATGAGGACTTCGTTCGGATGGCCCACGTGATGGGCCTCAAGGTGTTTGTCTACACGGTCAATGATCCCGACGAGATGCGCAGAATTGCCGCCATGGGTGTCGATGCGCTGATTAGCGACCGACCGGATTTGGCGATCAAAACCCTAGAGCCCTGAGCGATAATCCGCCGCCAAGAGACCATGGAAATGATATTCACCCATCTCCACACGTGGCGCATAGCGGCCCCGGTCATAGGAGCGAGAACGCAGGCCCCGTTGCACCCGGTCGCAGACCTCCATGTCTTCGTCTTGCACACGCCGGCTCGTCGCCAAACTCTCCGCGATGAACGCTTCGGCCTCAGCCCCTGCAGTTTGGTCAAAAAAGTAGTCGAAGACCACCGCGCAGCGATCCACACCCATGGGCAGAATGCGGTTGGTGTCCAACACCGGCCCATAGCGATTGAGAGTCAGATTGGGGTGGACAAAGGCATACAACGCGCCCTCCCCCACCCGTTCGACACCGGGTGCTGATGGGGCACACTGAATGGAATAGCCCTCCCCAAGTTCGGTTTGGTACCCCGCCATGTCCAAATCATCATTCAAGTCGGGATGGATGGTGGGGATGTGGTAGCCGCCGTCCAGGTAATTGTCCGCGTACACTTTCCAATTGCAGGGAACTTCGTAGGTCTCTTGCGCCACGAAGGTCAAGTTGTCCCAATGCGTCGCATCCAAGACCGCGCTGAGACCGTTCAAGCGCTCGGCCAAAGGCGGTGGTGAGTCACTCAAACACACAAAAACAAGAGGACCCCAGGTGGTCACCGCCATGGGTGTGAGGCCCATCGCAGAGCGCTCAAAATCCTCCACGCCCGCCATGCGCGGCGCCTTGCGCAGCCGACCATCCAGATCATAGGTCCACCCATGGTAGGGACAGGTCAACTGCTCCGCGTGTCCCTCGCCTTTCATGACGCAGGCCGCATGGTGCCGACAGACGTTGTAGAACGCACGCAACTCCTGGTCTTGCCCGCGCACCACAACCACCGGCTCTGTGCCCACCTCCGCCGTCACAAACGCGCCCGGCACGGAGACCTGGTCTACCCGAGCCACCGCAATCCAGTGGTCGCTGAAGACGGTGTGCGTCTCCAACGCCAGGATGCGTTCATCGGTGTACCAGCCTGCTGGAGGAGTCCACGCCTTCTCGATGGGAATACTCGGGTCAAATGCTGTCACCAAGGTGCGCATGGTCGGAGAATACCCGAGTCCAACACGTCCGGCTAGGAGCCTTGCCTCGTCACGCATCGAAAGAGACCACCGCCTTTGTGCAGGGGTGGAGAGTCGTGGGTCACATGGACGACATGCATCAGATAAGGTCCACAAAAGGGTGCGCTGCACCGGGGGGCAAGGGTGGACCCGCGACCAAATGAAACCATTCCTCATCCAGGAGATGGGCCACAAAACCATCGCGCAAGAAGCTGTGGGGATCACTGTTTTGGAGTTGAGATGCGTGGGCTGAGATCGAGGTCAACTTCGCCAGCTTGGCCGCCGACAAGTCCATCACCAAGTCCACGTCATCACGCTCACAGCCCAAATCGTCCTCGTCGATATCACCCACCAACGCGCCGTCTCGGATGCCACATATCGCCCGCCAGATGGGCGCAAAGAGTCCCTTGGGGAAGGCCGTGTGGAAGAGCCGCCGAGGAGCGGTCTGAGGGCAGCTCGCCAACGCCAGGGTCACCCACTTCGTCATGGCCAGATGATCCACATGGCCGTATGCCCCATCATTGCCCAAGGTCACGATCACATGGGGCTTAAACGCCGTGAGCGTACCGCCCAACTCGCGCACCACCTCGTCCGGCGCGACGTCGGCCACGTGGCCATCGGACCAGTTGAGAAAGCGCAGACCGTCCACACCCAGGGCCGCACACGAACGCGCCAACTCCACGCTCCGTATTTGCGCCAGATGATCCTTGTTGGTGGCCACGCCCCGGCGATCGTTCCCCGCTTCACCCCGGGTCGCGCAAATCACCTTGATCTGGGCTCCCGACGCGGCGCAGAGGGCCAAGGTGCCCGCCATGGAGTACGCCTCATCATCGGGATGAGGGATCACGGCCAGCAATCGGCCGCCGGCCAACTCCATTAGTGCAGCGCGGCGCGGATCGGAGCGTTTCTCGCCGACTCCGCTTCCGCGTCCAAGATGATGTCCAATCGCTCCAACACACGCTCCTCAGGGAAGTAACGATGGGCCAAGGCCAAGAAGATCCCCTGATGCCGCCGTTCCGAAACGGCGAGCCGGACATAAAAATCCCTCAATTCAGG
>CAUZBV010000559.1:0-2881 GCA_963578115.1 Myxococcales bacterium | reverse complement strand
TGAACTGATACACCGCGTCAATGGCGGTGGCCTTGTCGGGATTCGTCGTAATTTCACTCTGCATGTTGGCAAAAATATCGGATGGTGTGCTCATCTTCTTCCTCCTGGGGGATTAATCCATGACTGTTGGCTTGTACATCGTCATGACGCACGGTGTCAAACAGCGTCTCGTAGCGATTGAAGAAAGTCCTGAGCCACTGAGCCACATTGCGCTGGACTTGCATCCGCAAGTCGTTGAACCAAAGCGCTGCCGACAACGACGCCATCGGCTTGGTGGGCCACGCGGCGCGCATCGGCGGGTGTGCGCACACCAAATCCGACCACCAGCGGAATCCCCAGCCGCGTCCGTACGTCTCCCGCGCGCTGTGCCACCGTGTCCAGTTGAGTCAGTGCCGCCCCCGTCACCCCCGTCACGGTCACATAATAGGCAAACGCGCTTGCCACAGCGCCGATGGCACGAAGGCGCTCGTCGGTGCTGGTGGGCGTCACCAAAGGAACCAAGGCCAACCCTTTTGCATAGAGCGCGTCTCGGAGCGGACCGGCCTCTTCGGGTGGCAGATCCACACACAATACGCCGGCAATGCCCGCTGCCGCGGCCTCGTTCGCCAATCGCTCATGACCATAGCGAAAGAAGGGATTGTAGTATCCGAACAGGATGACAGGGACCGCAGGGTGTCGCTCGTGGAAGGCGTCAGCGGTCGCCAAGATAGCTTCCATGGAAAATCCCTTCTCCAACGCCCGGAGCGACGCTTTCGCGATCACAGGGCCATCGGCCATTGGATCGCTGAAAGGGACACCCAACTCAATGATGTCGGCACCGCCAGCGACCAGAGCGTCGAGAATCGTTGACGTCGTCGGCAGATCGGGATCTCCCGCCGTAATGTAGGGGATCAGGACCTTTCTACCTTCCGCCTGTCGCCGCTCGAAGACGGCATTCAATCGTTCAATCCCTGTACTCATCCTCAGGCACCTCCACGTCGAAGGGCGATGGCATCAATTTCCACCCACGCCCCCAGTGGCAATGCGGAGACCTCTACGGTCGCCCGCGCCGGCTGATGGTCGGAAAAGTATTGACCGTACACGTCATTCACCGTCCCAAAGTGGGCCATGTCCGTGACATAAATTGTGGTCTTGGCTACGTCGGAGAGACCACAATCAGCGGCGCTTAGCACGGCGATCAAGTTGTCCAGAACCTGTCTGGTCTGTGCCGCGACATCGCGGGGCATCTCGCCGGGACCAGTCCCCGGCTTGAGCGCAATTTGTCCCGAGCAAAACACCCACTCGCCCGCGGGAGCGATGATGGCCTGGCTATACGGTCCCACTGCTTGGGGTGCATCCTGAGTTTCTACGCGTTTCATGATCCTTCCTTGTGTGGGTCGTTCACAATACGAACAGGCACGCAATGGTCAGGACTCCGCCAACCACCATGACCGTCGCTGTGTAGCCAATGATGTCCCGTGCCTTCAACCCCGTGATGGCCAATAGAGGCAAGGCCCAAAAGGGCTGCAACATGTTCGTCCACGCATCGCCGTAGGCCAATGCCAGAATGCTCTTGGGAACGATGTGAGGGAACGCCGCGGCGCCCTGGACCACGATGTCTCCTTGCACGATCCACTGCCCTCCGCCAGACGGAACAAAGAGATTCACCAAACCACCGCTCAAATACGTAATGACAGGATAGGTGGTCTCACTGCCCAACGCGGCCAGTTTCTCACTCAGAACGGCACCCAAACCGCTGTCGATACTGGGCGCCATAATGATGCCGAGGATCCCAAAATAGAGTGGGAATTGAAGGATGATCCCTGCGCATCCCTTCGCACCTTCGCTCACGGAACGCACATAGCGAATGGGCGTGCCTTGAAAGATCATGCCCAAAAACAGGAAGAGGAAGTTCAAATTGTTGAAGGTCAGTTTGAACTGCCCGTTGAGTATCAAGTACTCCAACCACCCCAGGCCCATAGTGCACACCAGCACAGTGACGAGCTCACTCTTCTCCACGCGTTCCGCCGGGGTCCCTTGGCTTGAAGGCTTTGTGAAACGAATCAACAGACTCGCCGCCCGGTGACACACCAATCCGGCGACCACACCGTTGAGGGTGGCATAGACAATGGGCACACCAGCGATGCCCGTCTTTCGGATGCTCAACCCCGCACACACCGCCCCTCCCATGGCACCGATCACACGCGCCATGTTGGTGGCCAGAGACGATGCCGTTGGCTCCGAGTCTTCATCCTCATCCCCGGACCCGTCATAGGGAACGAAATCGTCCGTCCTTCGCGGGACCAAGAGCAAGCAAATCACAGGAATGGCCACGAGCATCAGCCCGCAGAACGTCACGTTGGCGGCGCTAAAGAGCGTCTGACTCAAGTCGATGCTCATGTCGTCTTGGGCCTTGAGCGGAATGGAGCCGCTGAGACCACCGCCCCAGATCATCAGGCCGGTGTAGCCCGCCGCGCCCAGAAGCGGGTAGTGATGAGGAATGTTCCGCACGGTCGCTTGTCGACCGACCTCACGCGCGATCATGGCCCCCACAATGAGGCCCAGACCCCAGTGGATCAGGGCCATGGAACACGCCACAAAGGACACCAGCATGACACCACCGTGGAAGGTCTCCGGAAGGGATGCCAGCCGACGCACCAGCCTCGCCACCGGTGGCGAGGAAGCCAGCGCGTGGCCCGTGACCAACATCAGGCACATCTGAAACGCGAACGCGATGTACCCTTTCGCAAACAACTTGGTTTGCCAACCGTCGATGGTGGAATGCAGCGCGTCTCCGAAGGAAAAGCTGTGGACATTCATCAGAACCGCAACCGCGCCAATGAGCACCACAAAAGTCAATAAGACGGCCAACAGGAAAGGGTCGGGCATCCATCGACGCGAT
>CAUZBV010000558.1:0-2889 GCA_963578115.1 Myxococcales bacterium | reverse complement strand
CCAGTTCATTTCAGTCCCCTTTTGTGAGCCTTTCCACTTTCTACTTGAGCCTTTCCGCTTTGTACTTGAGCCGCTAAACTCTCTCTGTGATCGTCGTAGAGTTCCTACCTCTACGCAATGACACCCTCTTTTGATGAAGTGATGACATGCTATTGGCACGTTCCGTTTTCGACCTCACCGTTTCCTCATTCCGTACACTCGACCGGGGTTCCGGCAAAGACGCGCAATTCACGCCAGCCGACGTTGCTTGAGTTCTCGAGCGTTCCGGCGTGGCTGGAGAAACGCAGCCAGGGGCCCTTCATCGCCGTCTCGTCCAGCGTGTAGGTCCCCAGGTCGACGCCGTCGATCAACACTCGGCCAGTGTGGTTGGTTCGGTCTATTTCCACGCGCCATTTGGACCACTCGCCGATGGTGTCGATGCCCGGCCAGGTGGCTGGCAAGTCACCGCCCGGCAATAGTCTCAAGTCCACTGCTCCTTCATGCGCTCTCAATTCAACCGCCGTGGGGGCATTTTGACCCAACTTTGTACTCACACTCGCCAATGTACGGTGCGTGTTGGTTGTGCCGTTGCCAACCGTTACCGATTCCACTTCCACCGCAAACCGGTCCAGAGTCTCGGCCGGGTGCGGGATCCACAGTCCCGTCCAATCGCTTTTTTGGATCCATCCGCTCTTTCCGGCGAGCTGGTTGGGTCCCTGGCCACCGCAGCAAGCACCATTGTGCGTCACAGCACCGCTCGGTTTGCTGGTGAGCGAGTGGTAATAGATCTCATCCCATTCCGTGTCATCCACACATTCTTTTGTGCAGCCGGCCGAACACCCATCCCCATCGGCGACGTTGCCGTCGTCGCAGACTTCGGAGCCTTCCACCTGGCCGTTGCCACAGATGGCCCGGCGGACGTAGACGCGCATGTTGTTTTCGCCGGTGCCCTCGACCGTGGCGCCACCACCTGGCGTGGGTGTACCCGTGTTGAGTCCAAGCAAAAAACCAAAACCAACTCCGCCCAATTCATCATCCTCATTGTATGGATGCGCAGTAGGGCCCAAAGATGACATCGTACCAGGATCGTCAAGGGGACAGCCGGCGTTGGTTCCTGCACTCCAAGCAGGCCCATATGCGTGGTCAAGCCATGGACCAGTACAGCTTGTTGGATTTCCTTCGTGATCCTCTGGCGAAATAAATAGCTTCGTGGAGCAAAGCTCACAAGTGAAATTCACACATGGCGGCCACTCTCCTCCTCCCGTCATTAATGTCCCAGCCGACAAGGCATAACCATCGGTCTCGGAATCGAGACAGTTGGGTCCCGCGATCCCCGCGATCTTCTCTGCCAAGCCGGCCGAGCCATCCCCCACTTCATGATAACTGGCCCAAACCGTCGAGGGCGCGTGCACAAAGAGGGCGTCATCCAGCACGACCTCATGATGGGCCCGGGACTTGAAGTCTTTGTCCAGCGTATCGAGCGAACCAAAGGTGGTGGTGTCCGTGTCCCAATAGTGGCGGTTGTTCCAGGTCCAGTGGTTTTGGCCGTCGTCGGAGCTGACGGCCGTCAGCGTCCATCCGCCCCCATCGAGGGTCATGTCGCAGAACACGTCGAAGGGCGTAGAGGGTCCCCCCTCATCCGGATCAATGACGTACACACCATCGGGCCACGCGGGGTTGTTGAAGTGGATGTCCGCGCAGTCGATTCCCTGACTTTGGAACTCGCAGGTGGCCGAACACCCATCGCCATCGATGGAGTTCCCGTCGTCGCAGGTTTCGCCCGACTCGACGATCCCGTTGCCACACACCGTGGTCCGTATCTCGCACACAAAGCCGAAGGGGTGGTCGATCCAACCCGCACAATCAGTCACGCAGGTGTTCAGGCTGTCCATGCAGTCTTTGTCGCCCCACTGCCAGGGATATTTTGCGCTCAAATGCCCGCAATCTTGGTTCCCACCGGCGTTGTCGGGCTCGCCGCTATTGGGACTGGGACCGCCGACCCAGTTTGAATAGCCGGTGTTGGCACCGCTGTTCCAGCCCCAATTCCCTTCGCTGTTCTGATCGTTAAACCCGATCCAGTAGTGGTGGATGTTGGAGGGAAGCAGACCTTCCACAAAAGACTGTTCGCTGGCCGAGAGGATGGAGGCCAAGCCGTCGTAACCCGCCTGAAAGCAACGATATTGGGCCGTGTACCAATCCACTTCGTCGGGGCACGCTACGAACTCGGTGCCGAGGTGGGTGCCGGTGACGCAATCGTACTCACAGGTGGCCGAACAGCCGTCCCCATCGATGGCGTTGCCGTCGTCGCAGGTTTCGCCGGTCTCTACGGTCCCGTTTCCGCATTGTGTGCACTCGACCGGCGTTCCGGCAAAGACGCGCACATCGCGCCAGCCGATGTTGGCGGAATGATTCATGTCTCCAGCATGGGCGTCCAACCAAATCCATGGTCCCTTCAGAGCACTGGCGTTCATGGTGTACGTTCCCATGTCTTGTCCATCAATGGACACCTGGGCAGTGCTTGTCGTCCGGTCCACTTCCACCCGCCAAAGGCTCCATTGGCCCATGACGTTTTTTCCGGGCCATGTGGCCAACGGCGAATTACCCGGGTTCTGAATCAGCCTCACTTTGCCATCGTAAGCGGCTTGAACCGCTACCATACTTGTTGAATACTGCGCCGATTTCGTGCCCACAAATCCAAGGGTTCGGTGTTCTTTGCTCGTGCCGCCGACGTCTGTGACTGACTCTATTTCGATGGCAAAGCGGTCCACGTTTTCTGCAGGATGTGGGATCCACAATCCGTTCCAATCGCTCTTTTGGACCCATCCGCTCTTTCCGGCAAGCTGGTTGGGTCCCTGACCACCGCAGCAAGCACCATTGTGCGTCACAGCACCGCTGGGTTTGCTGGTGAGC
>CAUZBV010000557.1:0-2896 GCA_963578115.1 Myxococcales bacterium | reverse complement strand
ATGGCATCGGTGAGAGCGCGCTCCAACGCCGCCATGTCGGCGTCCGCATCCATGGGCTCCACCACCAGATGATAGCCCTGGTTTGCGCCCACATAGGCCGAGCGTTTCACGCCCTCCATGTTGTTGGCGATGGCTTCCACTTGGTAGGGGAAGATCCAAGCGGCTTGCAACGGGTCAAAGGGCCGGTGGCCATCGCTGGGGTTGGGTGCCCACGGCGGCGTCATGACCGTGTGGGAACGCCCCACCAGCCACAAGCGTCCTTTGGCATCCCGATATCCCGCGTCGCCCATGCGGTGCCATGTGCCCGAGGGGCTTTGGATCTTGTTCTTTTCCTCGCCCGCCGGATCGTTCCAATACTGGGTGTTCACGTGGGCGCCACGCACCGCAATTTCTCCGATGCAATGATTGGGCAACGCGACGGTTGAGAGATCGTCGATGGACGAATCCGAGAAGTCCAGGGGCATGATCAACGTCTCGATCTCGTCGATGGGGTAGCCCACGCAATACCCATGACCCTGGGTAGAGAGCGCATAACATTCGTCGATGATCTCGGCGGCGTCGATGCGTGCCACCGGTTCGGCTTCTGTGGAACCATAGACGACCACCACCCGGGCGTTGGGCCACACCGCGCATAGTCGCGCGAGACCGGTCTTGGCCATGGGCGCTCCACCCGTGAAGAGGATGCGAACGCTGTCCAGGGTTCGTCCCACCGCTTCGGCCCCGCCGCAGATGGCCTCCAAATACGCAGGCGCACCGCTCATCATATCGGGCGCATAGCGATCCACTTGATTCAGCAAGGTGTCCACCTCCACCTCGGCCACTTTTCCCGGTGGAAAACGCGGAAGAATGGTGGCTCGCCCCCGGACCAAGTTGTCCAAAGGCAACACGGGAAACCCAGGGAGATCCACGGTGGACTGACGCTTCTCTTCGGGCTGAAACAACGCGGCGATCTGTGCGTTTAAGAACCCGTGGGTGCGGGTACTTCCCCGGGGGGCTCCCGAGCTGCCCGTCGTAAACCCGATAAGCGCCGGATGGTCGTCAGCCACATCCAACATGGGCGGTGGCTCGCCTTCCAAAGGCGTCCGAAGCCACCGACCGATGGGCTTGGCGATGAACCCAGGCAAGCGACCGGTGGTCAGTTGGAGGGGAACCTTGCGAAGATGTTTGCACCCCAATCGAAACAAGTGCGCTTTGGGGATCCCAATGAAGGCCTTGGGCTCCACCACCTTGCAACAATTGTCGAAATGGGCCCGGGGCATGTGGGGATCCACGAACACCGTCACCGCCCCCATTCGCATGATGGCCGTCATGCACACATACAACTCGATTTGCATGGGGATGAGCACGATGACACGATCCCCTTCGCTCACACCGCGATGGGCCAAGGCCGCGCACAGACGCTTCACCTGTGCGTCGTATTCCGCGTAGGTGAGCGCAGTGTCGCGACCCTTTGGGTCCCGTTCAACGATAGCGAGCTCGTCGACTCGTTCCGAGACGACCTTGGCGATATGCTCGTAGACGTTCACTCGGTCGCGCTCCACCGCACCAGCGCGTACTCACGCAGGGTTCGGCCAAAGTGCGCCGACATGGCCCGAGAGGCGTTGTCCGTTTTCATGTAGGCATGGATGATCCGCGAAAACCCCCGCTCCAACCAGAGCTTGTGTGTCAGGTAACTCACCCCAAACCCGATGCGCTGCTTGCGAGCACGTGGATGCACCCCAATGGTCTTGAGGACCGAGGTCAACACGGGCTCCTCACCCACAAAAGGACCATAAGGACCAATGTTGTAACTAAACGCCATCCCCACCGGCCCCTCGTCATCCGCTGCCACGATCACCGCCGCGTCCAACGCCGCGATGCGCGCATAGAGGGCGTGAAACTCGTCGTACTCGATGGGCGAGTAAGCGTAGTTCTCTTGAAAGATGGTGGTGGACAGCTCGTAGATCGTGGGCAACATCTCCACGATGTCCGGCCCCGTCACCGTGTCGATGCTCAAGGTGCTCAAGCCCTTGTCCACACCCATGGCCAACCCAACGTCGATGGACTCAACCAGCTTCTCCACCAACGTGCTGGCGAAACGCGCACACTCCTCAAAACCGCCTTCGAGGAAGTCGGAGAAGCAATAGTCCGGCATGGGCTGCTCGCCCGGAAACCAGGGACTCTCGCCCTGCTCGCACACAAAACGATAGGGGTGCCAGGTGGAAAACTCGATGGGCCCTTGCACGGACGCGATCCCTTGGTCATCGAGCCACTGGCGAAGCGAAGAAAACACGTCCTTTCGCGTGGCCTCCTCCAGGTCTGCCCGTCGCCCATAGAAACAAAAGAGGGCTTCGCTTTCATCGGTCGGTCGCAACACCGCCACGCGCGCGGCCACGCCCTGGGCGTCCTCGAACACCAGGCGGTCCACACGGCCGTCATAGGGCGAGGGATCGGCCATCCACTGTGCTTCGTACTCCTCCGGAATGCCCGCCAAACCGGCGGGATCCAACGAGGCACGCGCGCTCAAGAAAGCGACTGAATCCACTGTCTTCATGCGGTCACCGGTCGGGTAAAGGGTTTCAGAAGGAGGGGGAGCAACACCAGATCCCCCACGAGCGCGGCCGTCGCGGCGACGGTAGTCAACAAACCAAAATAGAAGACCGTCGCGCCCGATCCTGCCATCAACACCGCGTAACCGGCCACCAGCAAGATCGTCGTGATGACGGCGGGACGTCCCGCATGATCGTAGGTGTAGACCAACGCATCATCCCAACCCATGCCACGTTGTTCCGCCTCTCGCCATGCCCACAAGAAGTGCACCGTGTCGTCGATGGACACGCCGATCACGATGGCCGCGATGCTGGCCGTGGCGATGTCCAGGTCAATGCCCGCAAAGCCCATCACCGCGAACATCACC
>CAUZBV010000556.1:0-2903 GCA_963578115.1 Myxococcales bacterium | reverse complement strand
GTGATGTCCGACAAACGCATGACGGGCTCGGGCGGGCCTTGGCGATGGCGCCACAAACCCGACTCCGGATCGAACATATAGTCCGGCATGAGCTTCCAACCCTCGCTCACCACAAAATGCACCGCGTTCAAAACGAATTGAAAGACCTCTTCGGAGATGAAGTAGTTGAAGTTCACACGCACCCAGCCCGGTTTGACGCCTTCGCAGCCTCGTAAGATCTCCCGCTCAAATTCTTTGGATTGCTGCAGATCGATCCCCAAGAGCCGATGCCCATAGGGTCCGGCACACGAACATCCCCCGCGCGCCTGAATCCCAAACAGGTCGTTCAACAACGCCACCACATAGTTGTGATGCAGGTACTGTTCCCCATGCACGATCACAAACGACACAATGGACAAACGCCAGGAATCCGGATTGCCCAAGATGAAGATGTTCGGGTTGGCCGACCAACTCTCGATAGCGCGCCGGATGAAGTCGTGTTCCAAGTCGGAGATGGTCTTGTGCCCCACCGCTTCCTTGAGCTGAAACACCAACCCCGCTCGGATGGACCCGATGATGTCGGGCGTGCCTCCTTCTTCCCGTTGAATGATGTCCGCAAGGTATTGGTGGTCTTCGGGGTTCACGTACGCGACCGTGCCGCCGCCCGGAACGGCCGGGACCGTATTCTGGAAGAGCGCACGCTTCGCGATGAGCACACCGGGTGTACCCGGTCCCCCGATAAACTTGTGCGGCGAAATGAAGATCGCATCTTTGTAAGCCAGATCACCGTCCGGGCCCTTGCCCTTCATGTTCATTTCGATTTCTACGTACGGTCCCGCTGCCGCAAAATCCCAGAAGCTCAGCGCCCCGTGTTGGTGCAATAAGATCGCCGTTGCCTCGGTGTCGGAGCCAATGCCCGTCACGTTGGATGCGGCCGAAAAACTGCCGATCTTCAGCGGACGATTTTCATACTGCTTGAGTTCACGCCCCAACTGATTCAGGTCGATGTGTCCATCCGCGTCTTCGTCGATGGTCACCACATCGCAAATGGATTCGCGCCAAGGCAGCTCATTGGAGTGATGTTCGTAGGGCCCGATAAACACCACTGGCCGCTCCTCGGCGGGGATCTGCTCCGTGAACGCATATTTCGCGTCCAAATCGGCAGGAATCCGAAGGTTCATGACATCGATGAGACGGTTGATGACACCGGTGGCACCCGAGCCGCAGAAGATGACTACATCACGCTCATCGGCACCCACCGCGTCGTGAATGATCGCGCGCGCATCCTCACGAAAGCGTGTGGTCTGAAGTCCGGTCCCCGACGTCTCGGTGTGCGTGTTCGCATAACGAGGCATCACTTCATCCCGAAGATATTCTTCGATGAACTCCAGGCTGCGGCCTGATGCCGTGTAATCCGCGTACGTAACCCGCCGCGGTCCATAGGGTCCATCCAGCACTTGGTCTTGGCCGATGATGGCGTTCCGAATGCTCCCAATGATCCGTGGTGCGCGCTCTTTCATGATGCCATCAGAATGCCTCTCTCAAGCCATGATACGCAAGCGGAAACGAACACAAATTCGCGGGCTGTTTTCAGTGAGTGACGCGGTAAACTAGTTGGATTGATAGGAGGTGTAGATCCAATCCGACGCTTCCCTTTTCTTGTGGCAATTGGTGCACACGCTCTCGCCGGCGAGAATCTCCACAAAATCCTCGTCTTCAAAGTTGCGGGTGTACTCGTTCCAAGACCAGCTGCCATTGGCCTTGCGCGCCGTGGCGATCAACCACACCATCTCGCCGTCCCGGCAGGGGCCGTACGGGCAGGACTCTTTCACCATCACGGTCCCATCCGGATAGGGAACCTTGAGATCGGATTCCGCCACGTCACACGCATACACTTCTTTGTATCCTTCGTGGGGATCATCGTCGGTGGGGGCGATGGGAACCGTGTTCATTCGGATGCACTTGTCCTGATACCCGGAGATGTCATCGGGCAACGTAGTGCACCCCATCGACAGCCCAAGAGACAGCACAAACGACACCGCGACGATTCGAATCATAGAGTGACCTCTGGATCGACCCTACGAGATGAAATGGACCGCTGTCAACGGACGACGCCGGCGGTTCCGCTTCCGGAGCAATTGAGCTATCATGACACCATGAGGACCACTCGACTTTGGGCGTTTCACAGAGCGCACCTGCTCTTGGCCATCTGCGTTGTCTTGTTGGCACCGCCGGCCTTCGCGGACAACGCGTCCTGGGAAATCTCCGCCAAAGGCGGCATGAGTTTTTTCACCAACTCCCGGTCCAAGACGCTCGCCCATCTCTTCAAGCCCAATGTTCGACTCGAGGCGCTGAATCAATGGCATAAAAAGCTCTCCCTGGGCGTAGAAGCCGTGGGGGTGATCGCCGATCACCCCGGGTACCGACTCATGGGCGGCTACATCGTGGGCAGCACCCCGCTTTACCAAGGAGACGTCTTTGGACTGGACTTGGATTTCGGGTTCGGCGCCGGCACAGGACCACCGATTCTCTCCGCATCCCTGGACATGGACCATTCGGTGGTCGCTTGGGCGAAGCTTGGACTCGGTTTACGTTGGCTGCTCCCGGGCGACACCGTCACCCTGGGCGTCGATCTATTGAGCGAGCAGATCTCCGTGGTCACGGCCACCGCGGTGGTCACGATGCATCTCTAAGCCGGACCCAATCGAATGGGGTCGGGCTCCCGTCCGTCCACCCAGGTCTGTGCATACGCCGTCAATTTCTCAGCCAGCATAGCCATCTGCTCATCGCCCAGGCCGGTCGTTTCAATCTGAGGGCCGAAATACACCTCGATGTGGCCGGGGCGAATGATCCACTGCCTGCGTGGCAGCACCTCGTACATTCCACGCACACAGAGGGGCACGATGGGCAGCCCCGCGTCGCGA
>CAUZBV010000555.1:0-2911 GCA_963578115.1 Myxococcales bacterium | reverse complement strand
CACCGACACCGGATGGCCCTCATCGGTGGAACGGCCAAAACCACCGATCCAAAGTACTATGACACCGCCAATGGAGAAGAGTTGACGGAAGTCTTGGCCTCTATTTTCGGGTCGGTCGGTAGCTGCAGCGTAAAGTTGAACAAGACCCCTGGATCACTCTTCTTAATTGTGGATATCAACGGTGAAACCGTTGAAAAGGATCCCTCCCACCAAAATGGTTGGGATCTCATCGACGGGGATATTCTGCAGTTCTACGGAAATGCTTGTGAGCTCGCCAGCCAAACTGGGGCGGACGTGAACGTGACCTATGTCTGCAAATACGCCGACCAATAAGCTCTAACGAGCACGCACCATGACTGGGAAAAGAACCAAACAGCCCGCCAAGAAGAGCATGTCAAACGCCACAAGCTGGTAGAACCAGCCCATCACCTCGGCAATGGGCGCGCCGGACAACAACTCCCGAGTGATTTGGACACCCGCGATCAATACGGGAGTAACCAGCGGATACACCACAATGGGCAAAAGGACTTCGCGCAACCGGGTGTGAAGCAACATGGCGCCAAAGAGGGTCCCAACCAACGAAAACGCAATGAGGCCAAGGGCCAAGCTTGCGGCCAACACGAGAACTGCATCGCCTTCGATGAGTCGAAACATGTCGAAGAACATGAAGATGGCCGGAACGGTCACGATCGCCGTCCCGAGGGTCATCAACAAATGAAACAAGACCTTCCCCACATACAGGCCGCGGGGATCGGCAGGCGTCAGCAACAAGCCGCCGAGGCAATCATTCTCCCGTTCCGTGTCAAAGAGTCGATTGAGCGCCAACGTGGACGCAAAGAGGAGCACGACCCAGATCACCCCCGGGCCATAAACTTGAGCGTTCGTCTCATCCACATAAAACCCGATGGCAAAGATCACCACCGCCAAAGCGCTGAATAACAGAACACTCACGGTGATCTCAGTCGAACGACGCTCGATGGTGAGATCTTTGCGAAAGATGGTTCGTGCGCTTCGAATCATGTACCGAGGTGCTCTCCGAACAGATTCACCCACGCATCGCTCCCATCCATGGCTCCGGAGAATGTGACGCGCCCGCGTTTTAGCACCAACGCATGGGTGGCCAAGTCACTCAAGAACGACCGGCTGTGAGAAGCGAGCGCCACAAGCACGCCGTCCGCTGCCAGCGAACGCAGGGTCTCTGCCAGCCAATTTCGTCCGCTCTCATCAAGCCCAGTGGTCGGCTCGTCGAGCAGCACCACTCGAGGCGAAGGCAAGAGCACACGGGCAATGCTTAACCGCTGAACCATTCCACGTGACAAGTCGCTCACGGGCCGGTTGGCGTGAGGAGCCAACCCAACGCGCTCCAACAAGCTGTCCACACGATCCTTGTCTGTCAGCCCATGCAGATCCGCGACCAGCAATAGGTTTTCACGGCACGTCAACGCCTCATACAAAAACGACGCATGACTCAAATAACCGACCCATGCCCGACAGTCGCGTACGGACCGCTTCTCTTCTCCATACAGAACCTGTCCGTGGGTGGCGCCAAGGCGACCCGCCAGAATACCCAACAACGTGGTCTTTCCGGCCCCATTCGCGCCCACCACCGCAGCCACGGTGCCCGAAGACCACTCAAAAGACACGTCCTTGAGGGCATAGCGATGGCCGTACACACAAGTCAACCCCTCGGCTTGAACCGTATCGGGGGGTGTCATGGGGACGCCCATCGTCGTCGAAGTCGAGCGCCTATCAACAAGAGAACGAACACAGACACCATGCCGGCCCCCCCAGCGAGGGCAACCCATCTATGGAGAGGGCTTGGCGAAGGCAAATGATCCAGATGCACTACAATCGGCTCCCCGGCCTCCACAACACCATCCATAAGCATGTCCAGGCGATTCAATGAGCCGTGTTCCTGGAGGCGGGCGCGATGTGGCCGGCTGGAGCGCACCTGTGGATGGACGCGATGAGTCCATATGACACTCACAACCCCCTCACGAATGGGAATACCCGCCACCGTACTGAGTGTGACCCGCTCCACCTCGTAGGGTATGTTGTACATCAAGCGAAAAAAGAGCCCGTCCCCGGGAGGCACAGGCCCTCGGAACACAACAGCGCCGTTCTCCGCTACAACCCGACCCTGCCCGGTGCTCGGCTTCACTTGGCCGTGCAAGTCACCGCGTGGAAAGATCCCATGAGTCACAACCCGTTCGCCCGCCAAGCCATGGGAAAGGGTCGGCACCCGAAAGCCGGTGGGATGATGGGTGAAGTCAATGGTCGTGTTGGTTGGGTTCTCGAGGTTGACCGTTTGGGTGACGCGAAACATCGAGTCGGCCACTTCGATGGTCCAATCGCCACGCATACGCAATCGAGCACTGTCTGGCACAACATGATACACTCGAATCGATAGGTCACCCATGGCTCGCTGAAATTTGTCGCTGCGATACGCGACCCCTTGAAAGGGAACGACGACCTGTAGTTGAGCCTTCTTATCAAAGGTCACATCAAAGAACTGTACCCGGCCAGCGCTGTCACTTCGGGCGTGCCACCGACCGACCACTTCGGAGTGTCCTCCATGGGGACCCGGCCGGTGCCGCGTTGCGACCAAAGTGCATCGGATGCCGGGCAAAGGGCCCATGTCGCCGGCGGGTGTCACTTCCACCACCCATGCTGTCACCGTGGACACCACGGCCGTCGGTTGCGCCGTCGACTCCGCCGTCATTCCGGGCATGGCACCCACCGTGCCGGGGCCAACCATTAGAGCGGCAAAAACCAGGGCCAGAGCCCTTCGAGACCCATGATTACCCATCGAGTTCGGCTCCGTCGATCATGTCCTCTGACGTCAGCAGGGCAAGCTCTTTGATCACCGCAATCGTCTTGGGTTCCAGATGACTGCGTGTGCGATGGTATT
>CAUZBV010000554.1:0-2912 GCA_963578115.1 Myxococcales bacterium | reverse complement strand
TGGCATGCCTTAACCCGGCCCACGCGCATGGAAGCCGAAGGAGTGTATCGCTCCATCGCCATCGCTGAGGTGGCCGATGTACCCTTGTACATTGTGCACTTGTCCTGTTCCGACGCCCTGGAAGAGGTCAAACGAGCACGGGCCCGGGGCGTGGATGTGAGCGCAGAGACGTGTCCGCAGTATCTCTTCTTGGACCAGAGCATCTACGAACGCCCCAACTTTGAAGGGGCCAAGTGGGTGATGACGCCTGCGCTCCGAGAAAAGTGGAATCAGGACGTGCTTTGGAGCGGTTTGAAGCATGGTCACCTGTGCAATGTGGCCACCGATCACTGCCCCTTCTGCTTTGTGGGGCAAAAGGACATGGGCCGTGAGAGCTTTACGAAGATCCCCAATGGGGCGCCGGGTGTGGAGAATCGGATGACCATGATGTACCACGGCGGTGTTGTGGAAGGCCGACTGGGCTTGAACCGCTTTGTGGAGTTGACTTCCACATCGGCCGCCAAGACCTTTGGGCTTTTTCCGAAGAAAGGGACCATTGCCGTGGGCAGCGACGCCGACATCGTGATTTTTGATCCTGAAAAGCGTCAAACCTACAGCGTGGACAACCCGGCCACACACCACATGCGCGTGGATTACTCCGCCTACGAAGGGTTTGAGGCCCAAGGGTGGACGGAGACCGTCCTGTCCCGAGGTCGCGTGATTGTGGAGAAAGGCACCATGGTTACCGAGGGCGGTGGTGAGTTCATCAAGCGGGCACGCTGTGGTGATTTACTGCGCTGAGCGCTTCGCTTCGAGAAGCTAGTTGTGTGACGCGGTCCCGGGCTCAAAGTCGCTGGCTTCCCAAACGAAGTTGTCCAAGATCACTTCCGAATCCCACACGTGATCGCTGGCGTCGTGGATGTGGAATGTGAGCTCAAAGACCTCGCCAGGTTCGATGGGCCACGAGGTTTGAAGCCAGCCGGTTGATGACCCGTAGGCGGACGAACCGGGACCACACGAAAACCCGGTGCCATCAATGTTGGTTTGTACGTTGGTGCAGGGCTCGCTGAAGGCGGTATTAATGGCGATGTAGCACCACTTCTGCCCGTCTTTCATGAAATCGTAGTATTGGTTTGGGTTCGAGCACGCCGTGTAATTGATCACCTTCTTTTGGTTGTTGGTGGTCGTGGGTGCCTTGAGGATGATGTAGAACTTGTCGTTGTAGCTCGATCCGATCCACTCCTCGTATTCCACGGACAAAAAGACGTAGTCGATGGTGAAACCGGTCACATTCATCGGTGCCGTCATCTTCAGCTTGATCTCCATGGCGTCGTACGCGCTGAAGCCGTCGTTGGCGAAGGGATCGCTCATGCCGCCACCACCCAGCGACTGGGAATGGCTTGTGCCCGTGGCGGGGCCGGTGGCCAGAAGCACGTAGCTCGTTCCGCCAAAGGGGGCCAAATCATTGTTGGGGTTGCCGAAGTGATTTACGACATTCCAGGCCGTGCTGGTGTTGGACCCGGTCGGTGAAGACACAGTGACACTTTGCACCACGTCCAGGGTGGGATAGCACAGATCCAACCCGCAGATGATCGCGGCGTTGCTTTGGCCCGTGCAGGGCTCGCCGGTGCAGTCCGGTTCGATGACGCCGCCCTCGCCGAGCTTCTTGCCGTCACAGTCGTCGTCCAACCCGTTTTCAGAGATTTCCTTTGCGCCGGGGTTGACCTCGGGGGCGAAATCAAGACAGTCTCCACCGCCGTGGGGGCACACAGCGGGAGTGCCAACCACTTCCATGTAGATGTCGCAATACCCATCGCCGTCATCGTCGCAGTCTTCGTCAACGAGCCCATTGCAGTTGTCATCCAGATCGTTGCACGTCTCGGGGATCCATGGGTGCAGGTCTGGGTTCTCATCGTCGCAGTCGCCTCCGTAGAGCGCGGTGTGCTCTTCGTTGGGATCGCACAGGCATGTTTGGGTGTCGGTGGGACCGGACCCGTCGTTGTCTTGGTCCACATAGTAATCGACGCAACCCTTGGCGCCCGACTCGTCAATGTTGCCGTCGCAATTGTTGTCGATGCCATCACAGGTTTCGATATTTCCCGGAAAGACTTTCGGGTTGTCCGGAACACAGTCCAGACCGTCCTGAACAAAGTCGCCGTCCATGTCCAAATCGCATGCGTCGCCATCGCCATCGCCATCCAAATCCTTTTGGTCTACGTTGGCGACGGTGGGACAATTGTCCACATAGTCCAAGATGCCGTCTTTGTCTGAATCGACCAAGGGCATCCCCTCATCGATGGGTTCGGGGGGAACGTCTTCGGCCTGCCCGTCCGCATCGCCGGTCGTTTGGTCGTCGGAGGTGGTGTCCCCAGGCAGGGGGTATTGATCAATGTCTGGCGGTTGCCAGACCGTGTCCGGCGCGTTCCCGGCATCCTTCATGTTCGTAGCCGTCGAGTCTGTGGTGAAGCTCTCCGATTCGGCGCAACCCACGGCCAGGGCAAAGAGAGCGAGATAAAGTGTCGTGCGTAGGATTCTCATGGAGCACCCCCCACGATGCCCAGGGCCTGAAGTCGCATGCCGCCCGGGTAGGCGTAGCTCACGTCACATGCGTAGCCGTAGGCGGTGAGGCCGAACTTCTTCGTTCCAGTCACTTCGTGCACGCCCTCCGCGACAGGCAATTGCACGATTCCCCAATCCATGCCGGGGGCCACCGTGAGCAGGGATTGGGTAACCGGTTGTCCGTCCATTTCGATCTTGCTCGACAGGGGAGCGATGATGTTGATGAAGTTCTTCTGATAGCCCGGTGGTGTAAGGACCGTGTAGCGGGTGAGGTACTGTTGCAAAGGCACGCCCAAGGTGAGGGCCGGATCCCCGATTCCCGTCTTGCCTTCATCGCAGGTCTTGATGTGACCGGGGTAACTGGATCCCGTCAT
>CAUZBV010000553.1:0-2912 GCA_963578115.1 Myxococcales bacterium | reverse complement strand
TCATCGTCGATGATGACGTCTGCGGCCTTTCCTCGGCCTATCTTCAATGAATCGGTGGCGATCAAATGGCTACGGCCCTGTGCTTCTTTGTCGGGTGACCAAGCGACCATCACATAAGGAGGTCTGGCGACCTGTGATGTGACCTCGGTAATGGAAGCCTCTTGGGTGCGGTCATCGTCGTTGGCGTCTCGCCCCATCTTCTCCCCCGTTTGTCCAAATGGATTGGTTGGATCGTCGCGCAATGCCACGTCCTCGTCAACCTTGACCAGGGAACGAAGTGACCGGCGACATTGAAGAAGTGTCCCAGCGTGTCAGGGCTATCGTTCCAGACCCACTCGTGACCCACTGATCCGGCTCGCCCTCGGCACGGTGTATTTCACAAAAAAAGCCACTGAAGCGCTTTTACGCGTCTGGCACGGGTTTTGAAGTGCTCTGTCCCCAACATTTAGGGAGAAAGCCCATGTCGAAACACCTACTTTTCCTCACTGTCCGAATCGTCCTTCTGTCGGTGGGTTGTTCCAGCACCCATCTGCAATCCACGGCAATCAACCTGGAACCGCTGACGATCACCCCCACGGCGTCGTCTGAGCAGCGCCTTGGGGAGAACGCCATCCTGCAAAAGGATTTCGCCACGAATCTATATCAAGATGCCCTCGCGGAGCAGGACGAGACCAAAATGCAAGCCGCCAAGGCCGCTTTCCGGAAGGCTGCAGAGTCGTTCCGCGCCTATTTGGCCAACGAAGACCACCAGAACGATCGATACGCTTTTCGCTTCTTCTTGGGCGAGATGCTCTACCGCTCCGATCAGTTCCAACAAGCGGCAAAAGAATACGCGAAAGTGCGAGACGATGAATCGCCGTCCGCGAAGGTACACAGTCAATCTGCTGTAATCCGCGAGGAAGCCGGTTTCGGCGCGATCAAAGCCGTGGAGCGTCATCTCGAGACACTGGTCGCGGGTGGACTGGCGCCAGAGCGGGTCCTTGCGCTTGCGGCCGTGGCCCCGACGAAGGATCCCAACAAGTGGCCATCGACACAACCTGTACGACGTCAACCCGAAGATTTGCCATCAGCGGCGAACGAATGGGCTGAGCACACCGACCGGTACATCACACTGGGGCTGAAGCACCCTTCCAACCGGGATTTTGCCGTCCAACAGCTGTATCGGATCGGCCTACTTTTTTACAACTTCCGTGACTACAACGAAGCACGAAAACGGTGGGAACAAGCCATGGCGAACTGGCCCCGAACGGACGAGGCTTCGTATTCCGCGCGAATGATCATCAACTCCTACAAGGACGAAAGCGACTGGGCCAACGTAGAGAAGTGGACAGACCAACTCCTCGAAAAGGCCTTGGGCAATCCGAAAATGGCAGCTCGGATGGAATCGGCGGTCAAACTCTTCAAGCTGGGCGTGGTGTTTCATCGGGCGGAAATGCTCTTCGCAGAAAAGCAATTTCGCGCAGCAGGCCAAGCGTTTGAACGAGTCATCCGCACCGATCCCAAGGTCTCCTTTTCGGACAAGGCGCTCTTCAACGCCGGGTTGTCGTATCAACTAGGGAAATACTGGCACGACGCACGACAAACGTTCGAGACGATCATCACGGACCCGCGGTTTGCAAAGAGCGCGGTGCGCGTCGATGCAATGACAAACTTGGCAAACGCGTTTGAGCAAGTCGCGCTGTTGTCGAAAGCTATCCAGACATTTCAAACGCTGCTCAACGAGTTCCCCACTTCCGAACACGCACCTTATGCCACGTTCCGGATCGCTGAATTGCTGGCCAAAGGCGGTCAACTTCGTGAGGCAGCACACGCGTACGAACACTATGCAGACCAATACAAAGCCCGCAACGATGCGATCGTCGGTTCGTACCGAGCCGGTCAGATCTACGGAATGATGAAGGACGCCAACGCCGAAATACGTCATTGGCGAACGTTCATCAGGCGTTATTCCGCCACAACGGGGGCCGATACTCGGATTGTCGAAGCGAACAGACGCTTGGGGGATCTGTTTAAGGCCCAAAAAGAGTGGAAGACTGCCAAGCGCTACTACGAGAGGGCCATCAAGGAATTCCGAGCGCGGAGTCTTGCGACCGGAGAGCAAGCGGAACACGCAGCCAGAGCTCAGTTTGAGCTAACAGACGAGGCGTATCGCGCCTACCTGAGACTCAGGTTGAGGAAAGGGATGTCGCTCGCTCGCCAACAGAATGTGGTCAGACTCAAGTACAAGGCAATGGTCGGTTTGGCCCACGAAGTTACTGGTCACTACATAAAGATCGCTCAGTACCGATACGACCCTATGTCGGTGGCTGTATTTGTTCGAATGGCACAAGTGTCTTTGGATTTCTCCAAGATGCTGCAGGAAGCCCCTGATCCAAAAGGCTTGAATCAAGAAGAGTTCGACTTGTATCGCAACGAACTTGAAGCAGTAGCCACTCGCTTGGAGCGCTTTGCCATCGAGCAACTGGAAGAAGCCGTCGCGGCCACGCGACGCCTGCACATCGACAACGAGTGGTCCCAATTGGCCGTCATGATTTTGACCCAACACAACCCCGGCAAGGCTCCCCTCACCCCAGACGTGAATGAACCAGGCGGCCCCAAAGACAACGAGGACCCACGACTCGCGCCTGCCCCTACCCTGGGGTCCGTCCGATCCGAAGCCATCGAACGACGAAGTGAACGCCGTGGCCTGGCACAGGGGTCCAAATCTGACGGCACCCGGCTCCAAAGCGCGCAATGCGGACAAGACGACGCCTCCATGGTGTCTAGCTGTGAGCCCAAGACCGTTCCATCACACAGCAGTCATTCGGACAGGACATAAACACGAGCATGCACCAAACACACGAACACAGGAGACACAGCATGAAAGACAAGGCGAAAAAATTACTCCGAGTTGGAATCTTCCAAGGCAAGAA
>CAUZBV010000552.1:0-2914 GCA_963578115.1 Myxococcales bacterium | reverse complement strand
ACACTAGCGCTCCCCTTGGCACTCACGTTGCCCTGCTCGTCTCGATGAAGTGCCGCCCCGGATTCGTTCGACTCGGTGTAGAGTGGCACCTCCATGGTCGCGTCGATGCGCCGCGCGATGTATTCATCCACATCATCGGTGACGTTCTCAATGGTGATCTTCGGGGGATTCACCTTGAGCTTGGCCAGCACATCATTGCGGATGGTGACCGCGTCACGGGTGAGGCTCTCTTCGCTGCGGGCCGTGAAATCCCACGCCAGTAAGAGATCATCCCGGTCGACGCCATTGGCCTTGAGGACAGGAAAGATGTCCCGTTCATAGCGGGCGCTCAAGGCGGCCAAGGGATGGACCGGAGACAGGTCCCCTTGACGGAGGGCTGCAAAGCCTTTGGGTAGGGCGATGGGCTGGTTGTCTCGGTCGATCAAGTTGCGGATGGCGACCACGTGACGTGCGCCGGGGCGAAGGGGGCGCAGCGGGCGGATGGCCAACATGTGACGCATTCCGGTTCCAGCCGGGACTTCGGAAAAGTGCAAAACCGGCTCATTGGTCTCCACATCGATCACGATGGTGTTGGCCGTGGTGTCGGTGGACGAGGACAAGTCGTCGTCGGGTGACAGCAATTGATCCTCGGCGGGTCGGACTGGAAAAGCCACCTGGATCGCAGGGATCTGGGAAAACCCGTCCGCTGGGTACTTGGCGTGCAAGTCGACGGCGTCTCCGGTGTGGGAATGGGGTTGGGCCTCGATCGGAATGACCACCCGCATGCCGGTGGGTGTGGTCGAATCCGCCACCACAAAGTGATCCGAGGGGTAGGGGAAGAGGCAATCCCACTCTTCCGCGATGGGGTTGCAGGTGGTGGGTGCGTTCACCGGTGGGTGCTCAATGGCAGGCCCTTTCTTGTTTCCATCGGATGAACAGGCAAAGGTGAGGAGGAAGAGTCCGGCCAACAGGTTAAGTGCGATTCGTCGTTTCACGGTCGAACCATATCCCTCAGCGGAGGTTGAATCAAGACAAGAACGTCGTGAAAACCCCTTGCATTCTGGAGGTCGTTGGGGCAGTTTCCGCAACGCGATTGGGAGGTTTTCTTGGCCCTGCTTGACTGGATTGTCGTCGCCATCTTTTTGTGCGGTGTTCTCGGCATTGGGATGTGGTTCTCGAAACGAGCGTCTGGTTCGTTGGAGAACTTCTTTCTCTCGGGTCGAAGCTTGCCCTGGTGGTTGGCCGGGACCTCGATTTTGGCCACCAGTTTTGCCAGCGACACCCCCTTGCATGTCACCCGTGTGATTCGTGAAGAGGGGCTTTCCGGCACGTGGTTTTATTGGTCCGGCATTCTGACTCATTTGGTGGTGACCTTTTGGTTCGCACGATTGTGGCGACGCACAGGCGTGTTGACCGACGCCGAGTTCACCGAGCTGCGCTATTCAGGGCGGTCAGCGGCCGTGTTGCGCGGTGTCATGGCTGCGATCCGGGGACTCTTCTTGGAAGCCTTGACCCTGGCCTGGGTCACCTTGGGCATGGTGAAGGTCGTCGGTATTGTGCTGGGGCTGCCCGAGACCTTCGAATTTGTCGGCATCACGTGGTCCAGCAACTTGATGGTGGTGGCCGTTCTGATGGCCTTGGTCCTCGTCTATTCGGTGAGCGCAGGGCTCTGGGGTGTGGTCGTCACGGACTTCATCGAGTTCATTGTGGCCATGGGCGGGGCTGTGCTGGTGGCCGTCATCGGTTGGAACCAGATCGGTGGTTCCGAGGGTCTGCGCGACTCTTTGGAGAAAACAAACCCCGCTGGCACCTCCGTTTTGGAGTTCTTTCCCGACTTCTCGCAAGTGGACATGAGCGGTCTGACCATGGCCGTGTACTTGGGGATCCTGTGGTGGGCCAACGACGCCATTGATGGGAGCGGAAAACGAGCGCAGCGCTTCTTGGCGTGTCGCAGCGAGGCGGACGCGCTGGGCAGCGGGATCTGGAACGTGGCGGTCCAGTGGATCATACGCTCGTGGCCTTGGTACGTGGCGGCCTTGGTGTCTTTGGTGCTCTATCCGGAGTTGGCCGACCCCGAGAGTGCGTATCCCATGTTGATCAAGGACCTCTTGCCGGTGGGTCTCAAGGGTTTGATGGTGGCGGCGTTCTTAGCGGCGTTCATGTCCACCGTAGACACGCACCTCAACCTCTCGTCGGCCTACGTGGTCAACGACCTCTACAAGCGCTTTCTAGTACCCGATGAGCAGCCCGCGCATTACGTGCGCGTGGCTCGGATTTCGTTGGTGGCTTTGGCCATTGTGACGGGGTTGATCGCCCTGTGGCTGCCTTCGATATTCTATGCCTACAAGTTGAAGATGGAGCTGATTGGTGGACTCGGCGGGGTGATCCTCATGCGCTGGCTCTGGTGGCGGGTCAACGCATGGTGCGAGCTGACGGCGCTCGGGACCTCCATGTTCTTGGCCATCGGTCTCCACTTCTCGCCCATCAACGGGCGTGGGATGGATGACTTCGCCATGCGGATGCTGATCATTGTGGGCGTCTCCACCCTCGCGTGGGTGATCGTTGCTTTCTGTACGGAGCCCGAGCCGCGCGAGCAGTTGCGGGCGTTTTACGGCCGTGTGGGTCCGCCCCGGTGGGGATGGCGGCCCATCGCCAAGGATGTGCCCGACGCACCGGATGGTTTTGGCACGATGGCCCTTGTGCAAGCCCTTATTTGCGCCGCCTTTGTGTTCACGGGTCTCTTTGGGATCGGGTTTCTGATTCTAGGACCCACCGGGCAGGGGCTGGTTTTGGTCAGCCTGTCGGCTCTCTTTTGTGGGACCTTGCTCTGGCTGTGCTTTTATCGCAAGGAGCCAACGCCGCGCGATTAGCGGGCGCAGGGATCTTCGGGGGTCGCCCACAGGGGTGGTTCCCCATCGATGGGTTTGAAACCATC
>CAUZBV010000551.1:0-2916 GCA_963578115.1 Myxococcales bacterium | reverse complement strand
TGGTTCGCCGCCGCTGCCCCCACAACCCATCAAACAAATCATCGTGATCCCAATCCAGCGCATGTCGTCTCCCAAACCATTTTTCTTTCCAGGCGCACATGGTAGCATTCGGGTCCAATGACGCAAAGCATACCCGGCCTGACCACCGTCCCCACCGACGACCTCAAGCAGCTGTTGCTCGCCCTGCATCGCGAGTTGATCACCACGCCATTCGACATTCATTGCGTGACCAGTGCCAAACTCCAACACATGGCCGAACCCCTCTTGGGCCAGCTGCGTGGTTTGGAACCCAGAGCGGTCCGCGCCGTCGTGACGGCCGTGATCGCCGAGCGCCTTCGGTCATGACAACATTGGCTACACTGATACGGACCCTGGTCAACGACTCTGAAACGGGGCGGCCCATTCCCTTCGGAAATCTTGGGGTCACCACCGAGGCACTCATGGCGCAGATCGACGGGAAGGTCTTCCGACAGGACGACTACACCGTCATTCAGATCCCTGGAATCCCCACGTGGCTGTGGAGCCATCGGCTCGCCTATGATAAGCCACCGCAAACCGGTGACTTTGAGCGCTGGACGCACGACTATCGCCAGGCGTTCCTCTACAACCCGCACATTAAGCAATACTGTTTCACCTGGGATGACAATGAAGACGAATCGGGTGAAGACCAAGCCTTCCTCGACGATGGCTTTCGGGTGTTGCGCCACGCCGTCCTCCACACCGCACACCCCACCCTACCATTGGAGGCCAATCAGGACTTCGAAGTGCGACCGATCCAGACCGACAAAGAATGGGACGAGGTCATCGACTGCACACTCGACGGATTGCTGAAGCCCGACGATCCCCACAACAATGTGGACTACATCACCGTTTGTTTTCGGCGATACCAACAAATTACGGCTCAGCATCCCAGCGTCTGGCTCGGCGCATTCGACGGGGATCGGGTCGTTGGAACCTTGGGGGTGTTCGCCTTTGGAACGGCCGCGCGCTATCAGGGGGTGGTCGTTCGGAAGGACTATCGAAAGCAGGGCATCGCCCGCCGTCTCACCTACGAAGGGGCACGACATGCGCAAGAACACTTGGGTGCCCACCAGCTGGTCATCACCTGCGATGTGGATTCATCCGCACAGCGAGCGTACGAAGATGTCGGCTTTCGAATGGTGCATATGGAGCGAGGCCTCCTGAAAAGGCCACCCAAAGAAGGGTCGCCGTGAGCCGCGCCTTCGTCGCTGGGGCCACCGGCTATACAGGCCGGGAGGTCGTGCGCCTCCTGGTCGAAGCAGGCATCCAGACCATCGCCCACGTTCGTCCCGACTCTCCCCGCCGTGCGCACTGGGAGGAGAGCTTTGGGGCGTTGGGCGCCACGGTCGACAGCACGCCATGGGATGAAGATGCCATGGCTGCTCGATTTCAAACGATCCAGCCCATGTGCGTCTTTGGTCTCCTTGGCACCACCCAGAAGCGTGGACGAGTCGCCCGGAAAGAGGGTCGGGAAGAGACCTACGAAAGCGTGGATTATGGCCTCACCGCTCTCTTAATCCGCGCGGCCCAAGCGCTCGAGCGACCACCGCGCTTCATCTACCTCTCCGCGCTGGGCGTCAGCGCCAAGGCCGGCACAGCCTACGCCAAGGCGCGCTGGAAAACCGAAGAACTCTTGCGTCAAAGCGATCTCCCTCACGTCATCGCACGGCCCGGATTCATCCCGGGCACGGATCGCGACGACTCCCGGACCGGCGAATACATCGGGGCCAAGACCTTGGACGGTGTCCTGGCCCTCGTGGGCGTGTTGGGCGGAAAGAGAACCCAGCAACGCTATCAGTCCATCTCCAACATCAAGCTGGCCCGTGCTTTGGTCACCGCGGCGTTGGATGAAGCCAGCCCCAACAGGGTCCTTGCTTCCCACGATTTGCAGCGATTGGGCGCCGGTTGACAGGCCGACGCAACGGGGCGCACTCTATCCTTCAAGATCGAAACATCGGTGTAACGGGGGAAGCGAGAATGCATTCAAAGCGTTGACAATTACGGTGTTCCTCACGCTCGCGCTGATCGGGTGCCACAACTCGAAACAAGGAAAGAAGAAGGGGGCAAGCAGCGGGGATCGACCCTTCGCCGGGATGGGGGCAGTGGCCACCAAGAAGGCCGAGTCACCGGCCAAAATGGAAGCAGCCAAGTCGTTGCTCAATCTCTATAAGAGCGCAAGCAATTACTATACGGCTCCGCGCGTGGCGATGGGTACCGGCCTGAAGATCGAATGCCAATTCCCCGAAAACCAGGACTGGACACCCGCCGGCTCTCCCTGCGATGGCGAGGGCCATCAATTTGAAGTAAACACCATGCTGTGGACCACGATGACCTGGTCAGCACTGAATTTCCAGATGAACGATCGGCATCATGCGGCCTACAAGGTGGAATCCACGGGCACACTCGCCGGGGCAAAGGCCAAGCTCATGGCACGCACCGACGTGAATTGTGATGGGAAGTGGGAAGTCACCACACGCATGATCGAAGGCGATCCGAGCACCACCCACGCCGAATGCAGCGTCAAGCCAACAACACGCTGATCGAGACAGTCCAGTAGGACGAATCGAAATCGGGCACTGAAAGGCGTTCTTAGGAAAATAGGCTGTCGGAATTGGGCCGAGGACGGCGGCAAACCGGTTTCACCACCACAACCACTTTACAACCAACCCACAAGCAACAGGGTCCGGTCGCCACTTCCGTCCTCAGCAAAAGACCCTTCTTGGATCTCGTTCGGTATGTCTTTGCCAAGAAATGCTCCTACAGATGCGTGCAGTCCGCACGCATCCGTACGAGCTCAGTCCCTGACCGTTGGCGCTACGCGATGATCTGCATCGGAAACAACAGCCACTTCAACAGGAGCATTCACTCTACGTTCACAACAACCAACTGGATCAA
>CAUZBV010000550.1:0-2940 GCA_963578115.1 Myxococcales bacterium | reverse complement strand
CGATCGCTTGCGTGCCATTCAGATGGGTGACGGTTGTGTCGCGTTTAAGACGGCCGACAGGAAGAAGGCCGGCGTAGCGTTGCCATCGGGCATGACCCAAAAGTGCGCCACATCGGGTCGAATGCCACGCCTTTCCGATTCGGTACCGGGCATCATGGCGCTCACCGAACATCGCACCCAGGCGAAAGCCGATGGGACGATCTACAAGCTCAGTCATCGGAAGAATGGCACCCCCATGCTCATTGTGACCGCCACAAAGGACAAGAAGACGTTGTGGAAAAAGGAGCTGTCGGTCCGCAAACCCACCTTTGCCGCGGCCATTGCGGTGGGCGACGGTGTGGTCGCCGTGGTTGGGAGCGTCGTCCCACACCGGGACCGTGCCGTGTTGGTGGGCTTGAAGGCCGAGGACGGCTCCCCTCTCTACGAAGTGGCTCTGGGAAAGAGTCAGGCCGACAACATGGATTTCATGTACTACAACGGTGAGGCGATCGTTATGCAACACGGGGTGGTGCTCGAGGGACGGAACATCGAAACGGGCCACTCCGTGTGGCGTATTGGAGACTGAGATGAATTCCGAAGAACAGGTACAGAAGGTCCAAGCCCTCTTTGACGACTGGGCGGAGCGCGGCCGCGGTGACGGCATGGAAAAGGGCCACACACCCACCGCTCGTCAGGCCTTCGACCGCTTGGAGGTGAGCCCGGATGATCACTACCTCGACATCGGCTGCGGCAACGGCTACACCGTCCGCTGGGCGGCCCAACTGGATCCAACGGTTCAAGCGGTGGGCATCGACGTCTCGGAGAAGATGATTCAGCAGGCACGGACCCTCTCCACGGAGCTGCCCAACACCCGATTCATCCACGCGCCCTTCCCGCTGCCCATGCTCAAGGCGCGTGCCTTCGACGCCATCTTCTCCATGGAGGTCTTCTATTACCTCCCCAATCTGGACTGGGGGCTCTTGAGCGTCGGGCGACTGCTCAAACCGGGCGGGCAATTCGCATGCGTGGTGGATTATTACGAAGAGAACGAAGCGAGCCATCGTTGGCCCGAAGATCTGGACCTCACCCTGAATTTACTCTCCGCCGCCGGCTGGCGCGAAGCCATGGAAGAGATGGGATTTGAGGTCCTGGAGCAATGTCGCCTCCACCCGCCTTTGGCAGAGGGCGAAGAGCCGACCTGGAAGCACACAGTCGGCAGCTTAATGACCTTGGTCCGGCGTCCATTGGACGATGACGCCATCGCTGTCACTCAGTCGGCGTAGACGCAGAAGGCGTCCAGAGCACCCCGTCACTGGATTCCACCACCTCGCAGAGCGCCGTGAGGCTGAAGGGGGTGTGAACGATGGCCAGATTGCACATCTCGTCGGACGCGTCCAAACCGTAGTGCACCTCCTCGTCCGTCTTGTTTTTCCACGTGCACGACCATTCAAATCCCTCGCCCTTCTTCAGCACAATGGGCTCTTCGTATTGAACGATCTGAGGAACATGCCAGTCCGTGTTCGTGTAGAACACCTCGCCCACGGTCTCCCCGTCAAAAGGGGCCACGGTGAACTCGATGCCTTTCCCATGGGTGTGGGAGGCCACAAAAAGGACCTCCACATCTTCGTTCATGACGCATCGACTCCACTCGGTGTGGGTACTATTGGGCGGAATATTGATGTGCTCATCACGCACGCTGCCGCCCCAAATCCCAGCCACCACATCGTCGTTGGGCATGGTCCACGCGTTGACGGTGGAGTACACCGTCACGGGCTGATCCGTCACGTTGACGTAGTGCATCTCATAGATCATGTCCAAAGCGGGGGGAATGATCGCCGCCACACCCTCGGGCAAGACCATGGTGTGCTCCGCGTCGCCCTGGTTGCCGTAAAACATGATCTGATTTTCCATGAGGCTACTCTCACCATAGAGATCTTTGCAGTCGTATCGGCCGTGCTCCAGCGGGGAGCCCGGCGTGAGCCCAAGCGTCGACAAGGTCAGATGGTGGGTGCCCGCCGTCTGTTGCATCTCCACGCGGTGCACAGAGGCCAGTTCCGTGTTCGGCATGGCCTTCACGTCGCAGATCCACACCTCCGAATGCGGCGGCGCCACCATCTCCATGCCGATCTGAAAGCCTTGCCCTTCGGGTGGGGGTTCGAGGGGCTTAATCTCCGGTTGGCTTGTATCCGCGCTCGAATTGGCCGGAACCGACGACGAGCAAGCGAAACACAAAAGAGCAGCACAGAGAAGGAGTGAGGCGGGGTACTTCATGGCGCAACCCTACCACATAGCAGCACAGCGTTGACACAGTGCGCGCCTAGACACCCCAGTGTCGGCTCTGCCGAGCCAAGCTTCCTTGGGGGCTGGCGGTACCGCCTCCTTGCCAATCGGCCGACAAGTGCTCCTTCAAAAAGCGTGGGGTTTTGCGCCCGGGTGTTCGATGCAGATCCTGAACCAACGCCAAGGCGGCGTCCGATGCCAGCACCCCCTGGATGGTGGTCAAATAGACGAACACCTGCCGGATGAGCGTGTGCAGATCGATGTGGTGGGTGGTCTGGATGGTGTCAAAGAGCCACTCCGAGAAGGCGAAGAAGCACGCATAGGGCGACTGGTTCCGGCTCACAAGCAGCCGGGTGGACACCACAAAGTTTCCGCTGTTGGCCACCAAATCCCAGTAGCGCGCGAACCGCTTCATGGCGGTGATCTCGTTCACCGACATGGACCGGGTCGAGAGCACGTCGTAGGGCGGCGAGGGATTGTAGACCATCCGTTGGGACTCATCGTGCTGAACGATGGGTGTGCCTCGGAGCCGCTTCAAAATCCCCACTTGGATCTCTTGGGGTCCGAGCCCATAGAGCCGGTCAAAGCCCACAGCGAAGGTGTTCAAATCCTCGCCCGGGAGACCCACGATCAGGTCGGCGTGGACGTGCACCCCGGTGTGATCCGCCAAGAAGCGAAGGT
>CAUZBV010000549.1:0-2944 GCA_963578115.1 Myxococcales bacterium | reverse complement strand
TGTCCGGCTCTGCGGTGTCAGCCGTGGGGACATCCGCAGGACTCGTGTCCGGCGTTGGGCTGCTCTCGGCGCCTTTGCCACAGCCGAGGAATACAACGAGCGAGACGTACGCGAACCGTAAAATTCTTGTCCTCATGAGCGGAACTCTCCCGTTGGGCAGATGGGCTTCCGGCGGAGCCAACAAGACGGTACCAAATCTGCGGCCGTGGAACCACCGTGTTGGGTTGGTGTTGTTTGTCCGACGGAGCTATGCTGTTCGCAGAGTTTTTGAATCACCGATGGGCAACAGGAATCCACATGACCGATGACCACAAACCTCCACGCGTTCCTACTATCCCCATGCTCGCTACGGCGTTTCTGTTCGCGATTGGCTGTGGTGGGTCGACGGGGGCCACCGCGACAGACACCGTGACAGACACGGTCACAGACACCGCTACAGACACGGTCACAGACACCGCTACAGACCTCGGAACAGACCTCGGGACAGACCTCGGAACAGACACCGAACCGGACATTGTGCCGGACATCAGTACGACCCCGCCCATCAACCCGGACCTCAACGGGGATGGGACCTTAAACATCCTGGTGATCGGCACCAACAACTCAATCCAAGACGGCGGCGAAGCCTTTTCCCCGGACCCGATCGCGGCAGAATTGCAGAACATCCTATCGGCCGACGCGGCGCTCTCCCTTGAGGTGAATGTGGTCGCCGAGGATGTGTATCGGACCCAACAGCTCGTCACGGGGTACGGCCAAGGCGGCGATGAGTACACCTGGATCTATTACTGTCATTCTCTGGCGCAGTATTACTTCTGGCCCGAAGGCCGTGATGCGCGAATGGCCAACTTGGCCGGGCAGGGGGACGTGGACTGGGACCACGTCGTCATCGGAGGCGATCCCCACATCGTTTCTGCGCTTCCTGGTTACTATTCTCTCGGGGTCAACCAGGTGGCCACAAAGATCGCCGAGGGGGATGCCCAGCCTCTCTTGCTCATGCTGTGGCCGAAGAATGACAACGGCGCGTCCATCGATCATTTTTCAGAGTTCACCTATCGCACCGGCGATGGGGCGAAGGTCCCGCTGCCCATCGTCCCGGCAGGGCGCGCCTGGGGGGAGTTGCCAGCCGGCAAGAAGGACAGCGCAGGCATCCATCCGACGCCGAATGGAGCGTATGTGGCTGCGGCCGCCATCTACGCGCACATGGTCGGCAAGAGCGCCTCCTCGTCGGCGTATCTCTACGATGATGAGCTGGCAGACGCGGCTCGCTCGACTGTGCTCGACGAAGCAGACAAGGTCCATTACACGGGTCATCGAACGTTCGTCTCCCCCTTCAAGAGCTGTGACATCACGGACAGGATCTTGAATTACAATCACACCGGCTCCAGCTCCGAGAATGGCATCCGGGGCGGTTTGAAGTGGGTCCTCGCAAAGGCACAGGTCAAGCTGGAGTCCGGCGGAGAGCCCCCCATCAACTTCAACTATGGCCGAGCGAACACGGAGTTTGAACCGAACAAACGCTACAAGATTGATCCCGAGAAATTTGATTTCTCGCTTGGTTTTCCCATGCAGGATCACTCGAATTATGGGAACACCACGATGTTGTACGGTCTGGATAAACGGCGACATGGGACGGAGAATGGCACGGACCTGGGTGTCGCCCGCAAGATGGTCCGGGATTCCGAACTTCCCTATGGACGGACCATTCCCGTACGCACCCTCCTCGTCCTGATGAAAGAGGCGATCCCGGAGCAATCGGCCTTCTCGGATGGCTGGCACATGAACGGCGACTTGAACAAAGCGATCGGCGCGTACATGTACACGTTGCTCACAGGTCACTGCGCGTTGGACGCGGAGCCCGAGAACAAAGACTCCAACCAATGGCGTTCGTGGCTGGCGCACAAGACGGGCTACGAGACCGCCTGGAATCTCATGCACCTCCGCGCCGCCGCCCCCGGCTTCAAGGTGACTCCAGACTCGCCCGAGAGTACGTCGGTTACCACCACGGAGGGGGCGGGACTGTCGGTCTCGTTTGCAAACCCACCCACCGGCAACGTGACGGTTAGCCTGTCAACGAACAACGAGACGGCGGTCACGGTAGAGCCGACCGAGCTGGTCTTCACCCCAGAAAATTACGACGTCCCACAGATGGTCTCCATGGTGGGCCTGGACGGCGAGCTCCCGGAAGAGCTCTACACCATCACTGCCAGCACCGAATCGAGCGATCCAACGTTCGATGGCCTCGCGGACCGGTGGGAATACACGGTCATCCGATAGACGGTTTGCAGCGCGCGCCCGCCTCCGGCATCATCTCGAAACAAGTTATTGGAACTTGGGCGGCGGTGTGGTGATCGAGCCCAGCGGGTTACCCCAGCATTGCACTTTCCCGGCCGTCGTCACCGCGCAGCTGTGTGTACTCCCCACGCCGACGTGGGTAAAACTTCCCGTGGTCGGTGCGTCTGTCACCTGGCCCTTGTCCTGCACACCCGAGCCCATCGCTCCGTTCTCGGGAACACCCCAGCATTCCACTTCACCCGTGGTTCGCACGGCGCAGGTGTGGCCATATCCACAGGACACATCCTGGAACGTTCCGGCGGGCACGCTCGAGATCAATCCCCAGGACGTCCACCCCCAGCAGGTCAGCTTGCTCTCGGTGTCGATGGCGCAGTTGTGGTGAAACCCGGCCACCAGCTTCACAAAGTTCTGTCCTGGTGGCGTGTCCTTCTGGCCGTTGGTGGATCCCCAGCACTCAATGCTACTATCCGATCGAATCGCGCACGAATGAGAGTGGCCCGAGGCGACGGCAACGAACGATCCCGTCGGCGCGTCGGTGACTTGACCATCGTCGTACTTGTCCATTGTGGGATCGGTGATGGTGGCGGGGCTGATTCCCCAGCATATTACCGCACCGCTCACCTCCACCGCACACGTGTGATTGAACCCGCCG